>CAYPHP010000323.1:0-5359 GCA_964410045.1 uncultured Acidobacteriota bacterium
GGTGGCCGCGTTCACCACATGGTGCACACGCTCAGCGGCATCGTGCTGCACCGGCTTTACCGCATGTGCCATACCGGCGACACTCCGTGGGAAGCGGCGCAAGTGATCACCGCAATGGTGGATCAGGTGAAGGCGATCGATCCGCAGTTCTTCGAGCGCGTGGGTCAGACGCCGTTGCCCGACGAGAAGGTGCCGGAGTCGGCATTGATGCCGGAGGTTGCGGACGGCCGCGCCGCCGCCGAATTCGACCGCCAGCTCGACGGGCGCATCTCGCGGCTGATTGATTATTCGCCCAACGCCGAGCGGGTGGCCGCGCAATCCCTGCGCGTGGTTCTCGGAATGAGCGAGGAAGCGCTGCCGGACGATGAAGCGCTGCGGCGCCTGCTCGATCCGGCGGTGAACCGCTATCGCCTCGAGACCTTGAACGTGCTGGCGCACGCCCCGATGATGCGGGCGCTGAACCACGCCCACTACACCTTCCTCAAGAAGATCAGCCACACCGCGGACTCCCAGGACCAGCGGCATCGCATGGTCCCCGGCTCGCGACCGCTGATGGCAGCCTACGATTCCGTCGAGCCCGACTACATCACTCCGATGCTGATCCGCCAGAACGCGGCGGCAAAGGTCCGCTATGAGCAGGCGATGGAAGAGGCCTGGACCTGCAAGCAGAAGCTTCTGGGCCTGGGAGTGAAAGCTGAATTTGCCCAATACCTGTTACCCAACGCGGTAGCAGTGAGGCTGGTGGAATCCGGCACGATCATCCACTTGATGCACAAATGGACCATGCGCACCTGCTTCAACGCCCAGGAGGAAATCTACTTCGCCTCCATGGAGGAATTGGAGCAGGTGCGCGCGGTGCATCCGCGCCTGGCCCGCTACATGGGGCCGCCCTGCGTCATCCGCATCGGCAATGCCTACCCGGTCTGCACGGAAGGCAGCCACTTCTGCGGCGTCCGCGTGTGGCAGTCGTTCCCCAACATCGAACGCCGCATCTAAGGGCGGGTAAGGGGCCTCTACTTCTTCGCCGGAGCTTGCTTGGCGCGCTGCTGCGCTTCCTCGGTCCACGGCGGAGTCACGCCGTTCATGCGGGCGTAGGCAATCGACTGCCCGAGGTGCTCATGCGAGTGTGTTGCCAGCACCATGACCACGTCCCGATTCGTCTTCACGAAACTCGGCCGCTCCAGCGCCTTGTCCAAGTCGGCCTCGGAAACCTTGCTGACGGCCGCGATGGCGTGATCGTAGGACTGGTTCAACAACTCGATGATCTTGGCCTTGTCGGTCGTGGATTTCTCGAAGTTGCGCATCTCCAACCCGGCCGGCAAGGGCACGCCGATCAGGCGCGGAAGATTGAAGTTGGCGGCGGCGATGTGCAGGTAGACCTCGCTCACGGAGCGGACGCCTTCGCCTGGACGCCAAGTGAACTTATCGGCAGGAACCGCGCCGGCCAGTTTTGGAATCCGCTCCTGCATGGCCTTCAGCTCAGCCACGGCCCAGCCGGTTGTCCCTTGCGCTGAGAGCGCCCCTGCCGTCAGCAGCACGCACAGCACCAGACACACAGAACTCTTTCGAAGCATGGTTGTCCTCACTCCAGAATTGGGATAACTCCTTTGTATCACAGCTGTTTTGCCAAGCAGCCCAATGGGATGTAAAACGGTGTAGAATAGGTAGTGCGCGCCAGCAGTCTCGGTACTTCCCCAGGAAGTTGCCGGACCAATACCAGGAGAAGCCATGAAGAACCGTACTGGCTGGCTGTTTGTGGTGGTTTTCGTCTTTGCCTGCTGGGCCCAGGCCCAGTTCACCTTCAGCGTCAGCAACCAGCGCGTTTGTCCCTCGTCGAACACCGTGGCGGGAACATTCCTGCTGTCGAACTCGACTGCCAATCCCCAGACCATCAACGCCGGGACGACGATGACCTTCTCCTTCGACGCGCCGATCAGCGGACTGCCGACGTACACGGGACCTGGCTCGCCAAACATCACCGGCTCGGGGAGCGTGGTGAACGTGACCTTCAATCAGGCCACGGCGGTCCCGCCGGGCGCATCGATGAGCTTCGCCAATACCAGGCTGAGCCTGACCGGGCAGGCCGACGGAGCAGCCATCATGGTAGACGGCAACGGCTTTCTGGCCACCGGCGGCATCAGCTCCGGTAGGGTCGCTACTGTTGCGCCGATCGTGGCCACGCCCACCAGTCTAAGTTTCAGCTCGCCGCCGAATGTCTCGGCGAATACCCAGGTGGTGGCGCTCTCCGGCAGTGGCGCGCAATTTCCGTACACGGTGAACGTCGCGACCACCAGCGGAGGCAACTGGCTGAGCGTGGACCCTAGTCTCGGTCCCGGCACGCAACTGACTGTTACGGTGAACACCGGAGGCCTGTCGGAACAAAGCTACGCCGGGTCGTTGGCCATTGCCGACTCAGTGGGCAACGCTTGCCAGAGCATTCCAGTCACTTTGGCGGTGGCCGCGCAGCGCTTGGCCATCAGCGTCACGGCTCTCACCTTCAACGCTCCAGCCGGAGCGACCTTTGTCCCGGTTCAGCAGTTTACGATCGCCGCGAACACCGGCACTTTGAACTGGACGGCATCGTCGAGCACGATAACCGGAGGCAACTGGCTGCTGACCACGTCCACGACCGGCGCCACGCCCGCCACCGTGAATGCCCAGGTGTCGGTGATCGGGTTGGCCAAGGGGTCCTATCAAGGGGCCATCACCATTGCCGCTATCGGCGCGTCGAACTCGCCGCAGACCATCACCGTGACGTTGAACGTGGCCGATCCCCCGGTGATCCAACTCTCGGCCAGCACGCTGACCTTCAGCGCCCCACAGGGCGGAGCCAACCCGGCGACGCAGTCTTTCGCGGTGAACAATACCGGAGGTGGGACGCTGGAATTTCAGTCCAGCGTGAGCACGGTAAGCGGCGGCAGCTGGCTGAGCGTTTCCCCGTCTACCGGGGCCGCCCCAGCCGTCTTGACGGTGAACGCCAACCTGACGCCCGGCGGCACGCCGCTGGCGGCTGGCTCTTACACCGGTGCGGTGCAGATCAACGCCACGGGCGCCACCAACACGCCGCAGAGTGTCCGGATTACGCTGAACGTTACCGCACCATCGAACTCGACGATTGCCTTGGGTCCGAGCTCGTTGCGCTTCGTCACCAACCCTGGCGACGCGTCTCCTGCCGCGCAGACCTTTCAAATCACCAACAGCGGGACAACGGGGTCCACGCTGGGCTGGAGCGCTTCGGCCAGCACCACCGACGGGCTTAGCTGGCTGACCGTCTTTCCGACCACCGGAGTAGCTCCGTCGACGCTGCAAGTGTCGGTGAATTCCAGCCGGTTGGCCGCGGGCACCTACACCGGCAGCGTCAAGATCGATGCCACGGCCGGTTCCAACGCCAACAACAGTCCCCAGACACTTCCGGTGACCTTGGTGATCGGAGCGCCGCTGGTCTCCGACGGCGGCATCGTGAACGGGGCGAGTTTCGCGGCCAATACCGCGGTCGGGCCGGGCGGGATCCTTTCCTTGTTCGGAACCAAGCTGGCGGCATCCGCGGCCAGCGCTACCAGCCTGCCTCTGCCAAGAATCTTGAATGGCGTGAAGGTAACGGTGAACGGATCGGTGGACGCGCCGCTGTTCTATGTATCTCCGACCCAGATCAACTTCCAGATGCCCGTGGAAGTGACCGGCACATCCGCGAGCCTGGTGGTGACCAATGGCGGCATACAGGGACCGGCGGCCACGGTGGGGTTGACTCCGGAGGCACCGGGGTTCTTCACGGTGGCCACCAGCGGGTCGGGGCAAGCCGCGGCGTTGAACGCGGACTCCACGCCCAACAGCGGCACCAACCCGGCGGCCGGTGGCACGACGGTATCCCTGTTTGCGAGCGGGTTGGGGGCCACAAACCCGCCGTACCTGACCGGTCAGACCGGCGCGACCGCCGAGCCTCTGAACCGCACGGTTCAGACACCCACGGTGACCGTCAACGGTGTCGCGTCCACGGTCGGGTTCTCGGGGCTTGCTCCCGGTTTCGTCGGGCTCTACCAGGTGAACGTGACCGTGCCACCGGGCACGCCTGCCGGAGCATCGGTTCCGGTAACGCTCACGATCAATGGCCGCGTCAGCAACACGGTAACCATCGCGGTCAGGTAGACGACCGGGTCAGGCTCACGGCTTGTAGGCGGAAGTGATGAATGCCGTCACATCCTTGTGGAGCTTCTCCCGCGACCTCTTGTCGATGTACATCATGTGTCCGGCCTCGTAGTAAGTGAAGCTGACGTTCTTGCGGACGGGCGGCTCCAGGTTCATGTGCGAAACGGTGTGCTCGATGCCGTTGAACGGCGTGGCCAGGTCGTAATAGCCGGAGACCACCAGGACTTTGAGGGTGCCCTGCTGGGTCATAGCCGACCGCAGCGCTTCGCCGGCTTGGCCCGGCGTGCCCTGATCCCAGGGCCGGACGTTGCCGCTGGTCAGGTAATACCCTTCGCTCGACCACTTCAGGTCGCGGCGCACGTAGTCGCGGAACAAGGCGGCGTAGGCGCCGGAGTAGGACGCCTGGCTGGAGTCATACTCATTGCGCTCGCCCGCGGCATCTTCGTCGATTCCCAGAAAACGCGAGTCCAGTCGGCCGACGGTGCGCCGTTTGCTGCGCATCAGTTCCTTGAACCAGCGCTGCGGACTCACCCGCAGATTGGCGTTCTCGATGAACTTGGGCGAGAGACCGGTGAAACGGGCCAGGTTGCGCACGATCTTCTCATGCTCGCCGGGGGTCAACTGGTCGCCTTTCTCCAGCGCGGCCGCGTATTCGCCGTGGGCGAACTCGCGCGCCTGCTGAGCGATTTGCTCGATGCTCAGCTTCTGCAGGTCCGGCGGAAGCAGCTTGTGATACCACGCCGAGGTGACGTACGTGGGCAGGAAAAAGATGGTGCGGTCGTCCGCGCCCCAATTTCCGAATCCCACCGCGGAGACGAGCACAATCCCGTTCAAGTAGATCTGATAGCGCTGCTGGGCGGTCTGGGCCAGTTGCGCGGAACGCGTCGTCCCGTAGCTTTCGCCGATCAGGAACTTCGGCGAAGCCCAGCGGCTGTTCCGCGTCAGGTATTGGTAGATGAAATCGGCAAAAAACTGGGCGTCCTGGCTGACACCGTAGAACTGCGCAGGATTCTCGCCCGGCGCCGGCCGGCTGAAGCCGGTTCCGATGGCATCCACGAAGATCATGTCGGTGGCGTCCAGGAAAGAGTCCCCGTTCTCGACGATGGAGTAGGGCGCGGGCATTCCGAAGCCGTCGTCGGTGAGGACCACGCGTTTGGGACCCAGCCCCATGTGCGTCCAGAAAGAAGCCGAGCCTGGGCCGCCGTTGTAGACGAAG
>CAYPHP010000324.1:0-3907 GCA_964410045.1 uncultured Acidobacteriota bacterium
CATGGCGGAGTAACTCAAGATCGACAGGACCGGCAAGATGAACAACGCGCCCCGCACGCCGCAATAGCGGAATATGCGAGAGGCGGCGAGGGCCTGCAGCATGAGCCCTAGCACGTTCACCATGCTGAAGAACTGCCCGTAGAATTGGCTGATGAAAACCTTCGGATCTCCACCAGCGTTGGCGGCTTCGGCGACTACGAGTTTGCCCAGGGCGTACTCCCCAACTGTATTCACGATGTTGAGCAAAGTGATCAGCACGGCGATCCAAAAGAGATAGCGGTCTTCGAGAATCAGTCGGAAGCCGCCCTGAACTCCGAGCGGCGCTTCGGCCTGCCCTGGCGTTCCCGGGGCAGCAGTCCTAACTGCGCGGGCGTTGACCGCCAGCATGAGCGCCAGGAATCCCAAGAGGACGACAGCAGCGACGAGCATCAGCGAGTACGGCCCCACGCCCGCTGTCTTAACGAGGGGTGCAACCACCATGGAACCCGCCGCGGCTCCAAGGCTCATCCCTATACCGATGAACGGGAACAACCGCTTACCCTGGGCTTCGGTGTATATGTCATTGGCGAAGGCCCAGAATTGCGAAGGCATCAATACATTGAAGATCCCCATCCAGATGAAGAACACGACTCCTTCGCGAACTCCGCTGGAACCCACGAACCAGAAGAGCACAAGATTGGCTGAGAAGAACCCGGTCAGGCTCGCCAGGAGCCGGCCTCGGCTCACCCTGGTAGCAAACCAGCCATAGAACGGAACAACAATGAGCAGGAGCAGCGCCTGTACGGCCGCGGAATACGATTTCACTTCGGCGCCGTTCTCAGAGAGGATCAGTGCCTCGCGGACGGGCTTCAGCAGGTAGTAGGCCCCCAGCAGCAGGAAGATGTTCGCCGTCATCATCAAGGCCGTGACGCCTTCGCCAGCGCGCACATCGGCGAATATGGAGAGCAGCCGCTCGAGCCGGCTCTTTGGTCTCGCATCCAGCGACCGGAAGACGGGGAAGGACCGATGCGACAGCGTCTCGGAATGTGCTTTGGGGGGAGGCGACTCTACCATGTGGGATCGCCTCCCACGATCTGCGCGCGTTCGCTCCGCTTACGGCTCGCCGATATTTCCCTTGTGTGTGCCATGGCTTAGCGATCGATTCCGACAACCTGAAATTCCGTTCCGGAGCGCCGCACGTACACCGTCACCGCGGAGCAGGACTCTGCCGGCTTGGAGGCGCATCGGATGGTTGCGGCAAGGTATTCCGTTGCCATGGGCGCCGGGGGCAGTTTCGTTCCAGTAGCTTTGGGCAACGGTGTGAGAACACCGTGATCGTTGTCGTAAGTGGACCACTGCACGTCAAAGCTCCTCGCCGTACCAGTCGCATCGCTTGCGCTCAGGTCGTCGAATACGAGTGCTCCATCGGCGATGCGAAACCGGTCCAACGCCAGCACTTCGGAAAACCAAGCTTGGGCGATCTTGTCGCGGCGCTTGATCAGACAGTCTGCGATCCAGGCCGCGGCGCGCGGGTCACTGAGTTTGCCGGTCTCTACCAACGCCCGAATCTCATCGTCGGTGAAGGCAGCCACCTGCTTTGCCGCCCAAAAAGCATCTGTCCGATCCATCATGAGAAATGCCGGATTGGGAAGTTCCGGTTTCCAGCGAAGCGGATCGAAAGACGCTGCATCGAGTAATCCGACACCCTTCAACTTGGGGTAAACAGACCGCTCCCAGCGTGGGACGTAGAAGCCAAGAGTCACCGCCCGCATCACCGGTTCCTTATGGGTGATGATGTACTGATGCCCGATCCAAGGCTCCTTCGGGCGGTCACCCCGACTGCCGAGAATGGAACCGAAGTCTATTAGGTAGTGCTTGAGGAATTGACGACCATCCTCCGCTACCAGGACGTCCATGGTATTGATCTGGCTGGTGTCGTGGTGATTCAGCCAAGCGCTGAAAACGGCCAGGCCGCGCAACACTCGACGGTCCTGATGCGGGATCGTATCGTTCGGATCGTCACTCCTGGCGCCGCGGTAGTCGAATGGTCCGACCACTTTGCCATCGAGCCAACGGCTGGCCAGCGCACGGTACGTGTCATCAGCCAATTTCGGCTGCGAACGAAGAAGTTCGTCCACCACACGCGCGGTGAGAGGAACCTTCTTCCCGCTTGGACGGCGGTAGATGACGCCATCGCCAGCTTCCAGTTGCTCGCGGCGGAAGTGGACGATATAGTTCTGCGGCGTATTGTAACCGAGGGCGTAGAATATGTTGCTGCCGATCACGTCCGCCGCGGAGCCCATTTCGGGAAATGACGGCGGGTCGAACTTCAGCACATATCGGTTATTCTGTCTGTCTTCGATGACAAATCCCGGCGTGATCCCATCGCTCTTGGCTGAGGTGATGCGCCATGGACCGTTGGGATCTGGCGGGGTGCTGTTTCCCGGACCGCGCTGGAGATCGGCAATCGACATCCTGCGGAGTGCATGCCGGTTTGTGTACCAGGTGCTGTCCGGAACCTCGCCCAGCGTATTCGCATCGAGCGCCGGCCGCGGCGCCTGCTTGGCGACCTTGCCTTCGCGGCGAGGCGTTACATATGAGCCTGCCACCAGGTCGTAAATGCGGTCGACCTTTCGGACGGCAATGTCGCTGACGGATCGTGGCGCCGGTTCACGCCACAAGGGGTCGTCCGGATAGAACTTCCTGCCCTGACCCTGTGCGGACCCCTGTTGACCCACCGCTCCGGCGACCGCAATGGCGATCAGAAGAGCGGTGCGCAAGGTTAGTTCGTAGTGTTTACGCGAAACCATATTTGAAACCCCTCGTGGCTAAAACCTGTATCTACGCTGAATACCGGTGTTCCTGCCCTCCCCTTGAAGCGCAGGCTAAAGCCCACATCGCTTTTGAGACTGTGGAAGTTCCACTGCTCCCAGCGCTGGAAGACTTTTCCTGCGTCGGCAAACACGGCCATATCGAGGGCAGGCGAACAGAACCAACGGTACTCGCCGTTGACCATGACCGAGTTGTCGCCATAGAAACGATTGAAGCGATAGCCGCGCAGCGTATTCGGACCTCCCAGCGTGGGTTGAACATAGAAGGGAACGCGTTGCCCGTTCCCGGCCGTGGACAGCGAGGACGATCCGCGCAGGGAGATAACCCGCGTACGATTGAACAGCGGGATATGCTGCGAGGCGTCCAGATCCAGCCGCAGGAAGCTGTAAGCGCCGAGATGCTTGTCGAGGTAGCGGACGTACTGCGCGGAGTACTTGCCGCCGCTGGTCGGGTAGGAGGCCTGGTCACGCCAGTCATATTCGACGAAGCCGCCGCCGCGCCAGAAGTTCGTTTGCCGGTCGATGCCGGGAGCGGCAGCCAGACCGAACTGCTCCTCTGTCGAGATGTACCGTGTGGAATGGCCAGCGCCGGTGTTGACGGCCAGGTATGACCCGATCAATCCGGCGCGCAGTCCCTTGAAGATATGGATGGCCGGGCGAAATTCTAGATTGGTTTCTTCCAGGCGATAGTCGCTGCGTCCAGTCTTTCTCGAATCCGGCCCGGGGCCATAGTACGGCATCTCTGAGATGTTGCGGTGCTGCGCGCTGAAGGTAGCGGACGTGCGGTCGCTGAACAGGCGCGGCACAAGAACCTCCACGCCTCCGCCGTACGACTGGTTGACCGCGGCGCGCGCGTCTAGCCGAAGGATGAGCTTGCCGTCCCACAGCGGCCTGGTGTACGTGGGTCCAATGGCGAAGCCTGAACCCGGCACCAGGTTGCCGAAGGTTACGCCGAACCCATAGACGTCGCCGGTGAGGAGCCGGTAGGCCAAGCTGTTCTCAACTCCGGTGATGATTCGCTCCGCTTTGGACGGGGCCCAAGGCGTCAGGTTGGCTTTCTTTTCCGTTCGCGCCGACTGAATGAGATCGGCCCGCAG
>CAYPHP010000324.1:4007-5358 GCA_964410045.1 uncultured Acidobacteriota bacterium
GAACCACACCTATCACTACTGGCACGTGTTCGTGCCCGGCGTCGAAGTGGGTCAGATCTATGGATTCCGAGCCTACGGGGCGTTTGATCCCGCTCGGGGGCTCAGGTTCGACCCGTCCAAGCTTCTTCTCGACCCCTACGGCCGGGCAGTCGTGGTCCCGAAAAACTATAGCCGAGAGGCCGCGCTGCGCCAGGGGGACAACGGCGAGACGGCCATGAAGAGCGTAGTGACCGACCCGCATGCCTATGACTGGGAAGGAGACGCGCCCTTGAAGCGACCGTGGTCGCGCACCATCATCTATGAAATGCATGTACGGGGTTTCACTGCGCATCCCAGCTCGGGGCTGACGGAATCGAAACGCGGCACATACGCGGGACTGATCGAGAAGATCCCTTATCTTCAACAGCTGGGCGTCACCGCGGTCGAGTTGCTTCCCGTCTTTCAGTTCGACCCACAGGATGCTCCCGCCGGCCGGACGAACTACTGGGGCTACTCGCCGGTTTCATTCTTTGCCCCGCACCAGGCATACAGCTCGCGCCAGGACACGCTGGGGGCGGTAGATGAGTTTCGAGACATGGTGAAAGCACTGCACCGGAGCGGCATTGAGGTCATTCTGGATGTCGTCTTCAATCACACAGCGGAAGGGGGAGCCGAGGGACCGACCCAGTGCTTCCGCGGCCTGGACAATCCCACCTACTACTTGCTCTGCGAAGACCGCTCACAATACGCGAACTTCACAGGCACAGGTAACACGCTGAATTCAAACCACCCGGCGATCCGGCGCATGATTGTGGACAGCCTCCGCTACTGGGTGGGCGAGATGCATGTGGATGGCTTCCGGTTCGACCTAGCATCGATCCTGGCCCGCGATTCATCCGGTGCGGTCATGTCGAATCCTCCGGTGCTTTGGGACATCGAGTCCGACCCGGTGCTGGCAGGCACGAAGTTGATTGCCGAGGCTTGGGATGCCGCGGGGCTCTATCAGGTCGGCAGTTTCGTCGGCGACAGTTGGAAGGAGTGGAACGACCGCTTTCGCGACGACATCCGCGACTTCTTCCGCGGCGCGGAGGATTCGGTGTGGCGCGCAGCCGATCGGCTCGTTGGCAGCCCCAGCATTTATGGTCCAAAGGAGCGGGAACCGGAGCAGAGCATCAATTTCGTAGCGTGCCACGACGGTCTAACCCTCAACGACGTGGTCTCCTATAATCACAAGCACAACGAAGAGAACGGCGAGGACAACCGCGACGGACGCGAGGAAAACCGAAGCTGGAACTGCGGCCTTGAAGGCGCCACGGACGATCCCAAAATCGAGGGGCTTCGCAACCGCCAAGTGAAGAACTTCCTCACCGCC
>CAYPHP010000325.1:0-5357 GCA_964410045.1 uncultured Acidobacteriota bacterium
GAAGATGTATTGCAGATTGGTGGTCTTGCCGCCGAGACCGGCCCCGTAGTAGAACTGCTTGCAGTTGATTTCCCGCGCGGCAAAGTTGATGAAGCTCAATGTTCGTCCTCAATCACGGCTCAAGCAGTCTATCAGGGTTCGCGGGTTACCCCACTCCGCAGTTTACCGAAGCCCATATGTATCACACGGATAGGTCCCCTGCAACAGTCCGCGGCGCCGATCCGGGCCAGGGAGCCAAAAGTGTTATCATGGTGTCAAAGTAGACATGATACCCACTTTCCTCGCTGCTTTGCTCTTGTTCCAAGTCACGCTGGTGGCGCCGGACCTGAGCAAGGGCGGCGGCGACCTTCTGCCTCAGCAGTTCTCCGGATGGCAGGCGCAGCAAGCCCAGAAGTTCTCCCAGGCCGGACTGGAGGAGTTGGCGGGCGCCGACGCGGCGATCCTGCGCGAGTTCGGCATCTGGGGCGCGGAACGCAAGGAGTATTCGCAAGGCGGCAAGCGCATCACCGTGGACGCCCTGCGGATGCAGGATTCCAGCGCCGCCTACGCCGCATTTACTTTCTTCCGTCAAGACGATTGGCGGACCGAGGCCGGAGGCGGCTATCACTACTCCGTAGGCGCGGGCCAAACGGTGCTGGTCCGCAACGGCTTTTGCGTGCGGATCACCGGCGCGGAACTTCCCCAAACGCAACTCACTTCCCTGGCCGCGGCCCTGCCCACGCATCGCCAGGAGGCGTTGCCGCAGTTGCGCGAGTTCCTGCCGTTGAAAGGCGCGGTGGGCTCGTCGCTGAAGTACGTGCTGGGTCCGCGATCCGCCGAGCGCATGATTCCCGGCGTGCCGCCGGCGCTGCTGGCTTTCGACCGGGGCGCGGAGGTCCTGACCGCGCGCTATCAGTTCCCCGACAAGCCGCAGATGACCCTGCTGCTGGCCATGTATCCGACGCCGCAGATCGCCACGCAACGGATCAAGGCGCTCGGCGAGCAGACGCAGGTCCGATTCTTCCGGCGTACCGGCTCGCTGATCACCATGGCGATCGGCGCGCCGTCGCAGGCCGAGGCCAACGCGCTGTTCAACAGCGTGAGGTATGAGATGGGAGTCACGTGGAACGAAGCAGTCCCCAAAGTGCCGCCGCCAACCGTCAGCGACGTCGTGAAAATGGTTCTGGCGATCATGAAGCTGGCCGGCATTCTGGTGGGCTTCTGCTTCGTCTCGGGAGTGCTTTTCGCGGGTATGCGGATTCTGGGAAAGCGCTACTTTCCCGGGACGATCTTCGATCGCGACATCGAGGTCATCCAACTGCATCTATCTGATTGAATCCATAAGGCTTACTTGGAAGACCGCGGCCGGGCTATGAAAATCCATAGAACGGATCGCCAGTAGAGCTTGTAGGGCACGCCTCCAAGCCGCTGATAACAAAAGATTTAAATGCTGATTCCCGGCCGATCTTTTCGCTTGACACTGGGACGGCCCTGCAAGATAAACTGCCCTCACCAAGTTTTGATGGCTACTTGGCTGTCGAAACTATTCTCCCTGTGAAACCCTCGCCGAGAGCGAGGGCGAGGATGCCCACCTTGAAGGTGGGCATCTTTGTTTTCGCTAGCTCTTGGGCTTGTCTTCCCACCACCAGAACGGCGGGATCTTCCTGTCCACGGGCCAGACCTGATTCAGCGTGTCGCCTTCGAACAGCTCGCCATTCTTCATTACCAAACGGATCGAGTTGGTGTTCTTGATGTCCTGCAACGGATCCTTGGTCAGAATCACGATATCGGCCAGGCGGCCGGGTTCGATCACGCCGAGATCCTGAGCGAGTCCGATGATCTCCGCGCCATCGCGGGTGGCGGCCTTGAGCACTTCATGCGGAGTCATTCCGCCGGTTGCCAGCGACCACATCTCCCAGTGGTAACCCAGCCCCTGCAACTGGCCGTGCCCGCCGACGCCGATCAGCCCGCCGGCGCGCTGGATCTTGGCGGCCTGCGCCGCGGTCTTGGGGAAGGAGTGCTCGTCCTTGCGGAACCAGGGGCGGCGGCGCGTCTTGCCGTCCACTTCGTTGTGCGGCGTGAAGCGGCCGAGCTTGGCGTCGTCGTGGACCTCGGTCGACTGGTAATAGAGGTTCTCGGCCCACGGACCGCCGTACAGCACCAGCAGCGTCGGCGTGTACGAAGTCTTGGCCTGGGCGAACAGCTCGACCACGTCTTTGTACAGCGGCACGATGGGCAGGCTATGCTCATTGCCGCCCATGCCGTCGATCACGTGGGTCAGGTCAAGCTTCAGATCGAGCGCGCCTTCGGTGGTCACGGTGATTTCCAGTTCCTTGGCCGCCTGGACCACCCACTGCCGCTGCTTGCGATTGCCGACCACGTAGGACTGGATGTTGTGGTTGCGGTAATACTTCTTGTAGCGCTCCAGGACGTAGCGCGCGGCCTCGGCATTCTGAAAGTCGGTGGCCCCGAACACCCCTGGACCCGTGGAGTAAGCACGCGGTCCGAGCGCGATTCCGGCGTCCACCAAGTCGGTGTATGCGAGATAGTCGTTGGTGGAGGTCTGCACGTCCAGCCCGGTGGTGACTCCGTAGGCCAGGTTCGCCAGGTAACTCCAGTTGGGAGTTTCGAGCACGCCCTGCGTACGCATCTCATAGTGCGCGTGGGTATCCACAAAGCCGGGGACGATGTACTGGCCCTTCAGGTCCAGGACCTTGGCGTTGGGCGGGATGGTCACGCTGCCTTTTTTGCCGACCGCGGTGATGCGGTTGTCGGTGACCACCAGGTCGGCGTTGGGAATCACTTCATCGCCCTTCATGGTGATCACGGTTGCGCCGCGCATGACGATGGTCCCTTGCGGTTTGTGCCTCGGGTACTCGATCACCACCTCGAATGACTCGACGCCTTTGTCCAGCTCGTGCGGCTTCTTTTCCTCTTTCTTGGCGGGAGCGGGAGTCTGGGCCGGTTCGGCGCCATCCTTTCTCTCCGCCTCGTCCCGTCTGGGCGTCTCCCACGTGAGCGTATCGAACGGCCGGCGGAAGAACGTGGACCCGGTCACCCAGGTGAGGGTCTTGCCGTCGCGCGACCAGGAAAAGCTGTCGGCGCCGATATCGGTGATCTGCACCGTGGGCACGGAGGGCGAGAACACGTTGACCGACGGGGCGTCGCCGCCCACCTGGGGCAGTGCCGTAACAAAAAGCTGGTTGGCGTAGCGCGACAGGACCCAGCGCCCGTCCGGGCTGATCCTGGCCTCGGATGCAGCCGGCGGCTGTTGCTGTCCCGGTTGCGCCCGTCCGGTAATCCGGATGTGGACCTTGCGATCCGTGCCGTCATAGCGCATCGAGACCAGGCCCTGGCCGGAGTAGAAATAGATGCGGTTGGGATCGTTGGTGAAGTGAGGCGAGCCCAAGCCGCGCGCCGGCACGATCATGCTGACGTTGCCGCCTTCGGCCGGCAGCCAGACCAGGTCCAGCGGAATGCGCAGCCCGCCGAACTCGCTGGGCTCCTGCGAGCGCATCCAGGCGCTGCCGCGGCGGGCGACCAACCGCGTGCCGTCCGGAGAAAACTCCGGGTCCGTATAGTAGGCGGAGACGTTGGTGAGCCGCTGCGGGGCACCGCTGCCGTCGGAGGCGGTGCGCCAGATGGCGCCCTGGCCGGTGCGATCCCAGGTGACGTAGGCGATCCATCGCCCGTCCGGCGACCAGGCCGGCTTGAACTCGGGCGTGTCACCCGAGGTCAGTCGGCGCGGCGTGCCGCCGGGGATCTCCATGGTGTAAAGGTGAGTCATCGCCGAAAAGGCGATGCGCTTCCCGTCCGGCGACTGTACCGCGTCGAGGATCAGCCGCGAGCGGACCGGGCCGTCCTCCACGCGTCGCTGGTAGCGATTGAGCGGCCCCAACTCCTGCTCCACTTTGGCGGTGAACGGAATCACGCGGGCCGCGCCGGTTTCGACGTCCATGCGCTGGATCTTTCCGTCCAGGGCCGTGACGATCTCACGTCCGCCGGGCAGGAACGCGTAGCCGGGCAGCAGATCGCGCGTGGCCGCGGACTCCATGTCATCGCGCTGGACCGGATACTTCAGCCAGCGGTCCTGGCCATTCTCCAGGTTGCGGACGCGCAAGCCGGTCTGGGTCTCGTAGCGTGTGCCGTAAACCAGCCAGTGGCCGTCGGGCGAAATCGCCGGCCGGATCGCCCCGCCGTCGGCTTGGGTGATCACGTCCACGTCGCCGGTGGTCATATCCCGGCGCGCGACTTGCCAGCCGAAGTTCATCTGGTTGTACACGCTGCCGCCGCCCTGCTTCTGGGCAAAGTAGAGGTAGCGTCCATCAGGAGAGAACGCTGCGCCTTGACGCTGCGGAGTTCCGCCGGGTCCGGGAGGCGCAGGAGCCGCCGGGGCCGCGCCCGCCGCGCGCGATCCGGTCACGTTCACGCCCGATCCGCCGCGGATGTGATACATCCACAGGTCCTGTCCGGCCTGTAGCTTGGTCACCACCACGTACTGGCTGTCCGGGGTCCAGGTGGGCGAGCGGAACGAGATGCGGTTGTCGCGAGTGAGTTGCTTGGGCTCGGTGCCGTCGGCCTTGGCGTACCAGACATTGTCATTGCCGTCGCGGTCGCTGAGGAAGGCGATCCACTTGCCGTCGGGAGAGAAACGCGGCTGGCTGTCGAAGGCCGGCGTATCGCCGTCCTTCTGAGCGGTGTCGCTCAGCGGCAGGCGCTTGGCGTCTCCGCCTTCGATCGGCAACGTGTACAGGTCGCCGAGCAGTTCGAAGACGATGGTCTTGCCGTCGGGCGCGACGTCCAGCGCCAGCCAGGTGGCCTCGTTGGTGGTGAACTCCACCTTGCGCGTGGTCTTCAGCGGCAGGCCACGCTTCTTCTCTTCTTTCTTCGGCGCGGCCTTTTCCGCGCCCTTGGCCGGTTCCTGATGAAAGCCAGGCGAAGAAATGGCCGCGAAGCAAAGCACGGCCAGTGACAGTCCGAAGAGAGCAAGACCCGTGGTGCGTGTTTCCTGTTTCAATGGAGCCTCCCAGTTCCGAAGGAAGAATTCTAACCACGGATTACGCGGATTGCACGGATTTCAGCGGCGGGCGCCGGTGGCTTGATGCAGAACGATGGCCAGCGGCTTTTCGAGGTCGGGGGTTTTCAGGTCTTTCACCTTCCAGACGCCACCCTCTTCGGCGAGCGTCGCCTTGCCTTCATATTCCGCGCCCTGACTGGGGGCCGTAGGAAGCAGAGTGATGGCGGGTTCGGCTACTTCGGTCCAGGTGTACTTGAAGGTCACCGCAAGTCCGCCCGGGGTGGTCTGGACACTGTGAACGCTGGTGATCGCGCGGCGGCCGATGGGCGACGCGGTGGCGTATTCCTCGCCTGCGTCGCGG
>CAYPHP010000326.1:0-5323 GCA_964410045.1 uncultured Acidobacteriota bacterium
TCCTCACAAGCGCGTAGTTCTGGCTGGGCAGCTCGAATGGTGAGAACACGTTCCCATTCGAAGCCGCGAAGCCGATCAAGTCGGCGTTCAGATCGTTGGCCGGACAGCAGGGCAGAAAGAAGTGAATGTTCATCGCCGCCTGCGCCTGTTGCTCGGTAAGGTAGGTGAGCGTAGTTTGCCGGACCGTATCCCGCGTGCCTCCCGGCGGACTGAGCTTGAACGACAGAAACGGCGCGGTCAGGTCAATCTTCAGGATGTTAATGTTCATGTTGCGCGGCGACGTTTCCGTGCGCTTGATGTAGGTGATGCCCAGGTAGGGATAGGTGATCACTTCGGCGGCGTGCATGCTGGCCGCGAGTAGGAGGACGCCGAGGAAGAGCTTGCTCATCTGCGGTTCGGAGTAGCAGGTTGCGCGAAGACGGCCAAGCTGCTGGCGACCACGCGTCCGCCGGGCGTGCGGTCCGACGGCTGATTCACCAGCGCGCGTACGCCGGTGGCAGGGTCCTGCATGGCCAGCGTGGTCGAGCCGCCGCCGTCCAGGTTCAGGGCGTTGTGTACGCCGTAGTCGCGGATCAGCATGTCGGCGACCTCGCCTACGGTCATCCCCGCGCTTCCTCCGGCGGCGTCCACGGTGAACAGGAACAAGGTCCGGTTGTTCTTACTCAGTCCGATCGCCGTCCGGGCGTTGGGCCGGTCATACCAGGAATTGTTGTTCGAGTACTTTGCCGGTCCGGGACCCACCAGCGTGCAAGTGGGCCTGGTTTCTTCGACGTAGCAAGGAATCGTCTTCGCGCCGTTGGTCACGATCTGGGCCGAGCCGGAGACGGTGGTCCACAGCTTGACTCTCTCCTTGACCCGCAGTCCGCCCGCGGAGTGAACGAGTCTGGCGCGATTCTTGGGATCGATGTTCAGCCCGGGCGCGTCTTTCACCAGCGCGTAGTTCTGGGCCGGCTCTTCGAATGCCGAGTAGACTTTGCCGTCGGACGCGGCGATCCCGACCACAGAGGCGTCCAAATCCTGGGACGGGAAGGGAAGAAAGAAGTGAGCGTTCACGGCCACTTGCGCGCCTTCCTGGTTGATGAAGTCCAGCGTGCTTTGGCGCACGACTTCCCGAGTGCCGCTCGGAGAAGTGAGCTTGAAGCGGATGCCCTTGGCGCGCAGATCTATCTTCACCACGTTGATGTTCAGATTGCGTGGCGAGGTTTCCGTGCGCCTGATCTGGGTGATGCCGACGAACGGATTAGTGACGGTGTCGGCGGCCCACAGAGGGGACAGCCAGAGAATCGCCAGTAGTGCGAGTCGTCGGACGGGCATCACCCGGTCTTGCCGAACAGCTTGGCAATGCTCTTAGCCAAGTCGAGTGTGGCGCGCAAATTGTCTCCAAAAAAGCGCACCTGGCCCCGGACCTGACGATCCAAAGCCGGGCGGCCGTCCCGGCCAATCGCCTGCGCTCGCACCTCGATCTTCGTCGCGCCGGCGACGGTCGTGACTTGACGCTTCGTGTGGCTGCCTTCCTGGAACTTTACCAGCGTGGTGTGTAGCTTCACCAAGTCCGGCACGGCGTCGGCACGACGATCGCCGCTGCGGTAGACTTCCTTGAAGCTTCCGGTCAGACGCAGTTGCTCGATCAGGTTTTCGTAGATCGCTACGCGAAAGTCTGCTGGCAGGTCCATCTCGCCTGCGTCAATGGGCTCCAATTGAATCGCCGAGGCCGTGATCTTTGGCGCCGGCTGATCCTTGCCGGGAGGCGGCGCGGACGAAGCGCCGGTTGGCGCACTCTTCCGGGCACTGGCTGCACCTTGGGTATGCGCGCCCTGCGCCACCAACTTCGACTTGAGTGCTTCCCCTTGCCCCTTGGCCAGACTCAGGATGACGCCGTGCAGCGCGCCGGTGTCGTCCTGATACTGCAACGTGAGCACGTCCACTTTGGCCCGCATCAGCAGACTCAGCGCACGGCCACCGCCGTAGGGAACAGCCATCTTGACGATGGTTCCCGCTGTCCCTCCGGTTTGTTTGGTCTCTTCGCCGCTGTCGATATCCTTGATCGACGCGAGAGGCACCGCCGTATGACCCGCCTTGGCATTGAAGTGCAAGGCCCCAGCCTCGATGGCGATTTGACCTTTCGTATTCCGTTTGACGTCCATGAGACCCAACACGTGGACGGCGCTGTTGTCGGCTTTGGCCGCCGCCGCTCCGGTCTGCGCCGGAAGGCGCAACGGCGGAGACAGCAGCATGATCGACCCAGCGGCGATGCACGACAGGCTTCGCACACTCAGAATTCTGCGCATGTTCACTCCTCTTTATTCCTCTTGGCTATTTTCTCTGCAGAACTTTTTTCGCGGCAGCAACTACGTGGGGTGCTGTCAGGCCGTACTTCTCCATCAACTGTTCCGGCGTGGCGGACTCGGCGTAGGTGTTGTGAATGCCGACGAACTCCATCGGCACGGGGCTCAATTCCCCGACGGCGCGGGCCACTTGCGATCCCAAGCCTCCGTCGAGCAAATGCTCTTCGGCAGTGACGATGGCGCCGGTCCGGCAAGCCGCGGCAATTGCCTCGCGATCCACCGGCTTGAGGGTGTGCATGTCCACGACCATCGCGCTGATTCCGGCGGCGGCCAGCGTCTCGGCGGCGCGGATGCATTCGGCCACCAGCAATCCGCAGCCGATCAATGCCACATCGCGGCCCTCGATCAGCACGCGCGCCTTGCCGAACTGGAAATTGTCGTCGCCGGCGGCGTAGATCACCGGCGTCTTGGGACGTGCGACGCGCATATACACCGGACCCACATGCTCGGCGGCGCGGAACACCAGCGCGCGCGTGGACACTTCGTCCGAGGGCGACACTACGGTGAAGCCCGCCAGCGAGCAGGCCAGCGCGTAATCTTCCACGGCCATCTGCGACGGACCGTCTTCGCCGATGGAGATGCCGCCATGCGAGCCGACAAACTTGGCATTCACTCCGGGCAGGGCCACGGCCACGCGCATCTGGTCGAATCCTTTGCACAACAGAAACGACGAGAAGCTGGAGGCGAAAGGGATCTTGCCGGAAGCCGCCAGCCCGCCGGCCATGCCCACCATGTTGGCTTCGGCGATGCCGCAGGTGAAGAAACGCTCCGGAAACTCCTTGGCGAACACGGCAGTCTTGGTGGACTTGGAAAGGTCGGCGTCGAGCACCACCACGTTGGGATTCTTGCGACCCAGGTCGGCCAGGGCCTTGCCGTAGGCGTCGCGGGTGGCCGCGCCCATCTTCAATTCGAAAAGGGTGCTCGCGCTCATGCCAGGGTCAGGGCTTCCTTTTCCAGTTCCTCAATGGCCGTGCGGACTTGATCTTTCGTCGGGGCCATTCCGTGGAACTCCACGTTGTTCTCCATGAACGACACGCCCTTGCCCTTGATGGTGTGCGCGATGATGCAGGTGGGCCGGTTGGCGATGTGCTTGGCCTGCTCGAAAGCGTCGAGCACCGCGGCCATGTCGTGCCCGTCGATGTTCAGGACTTTCCAGCCGAACGATTCCCACTTGGCCACCAGCGGCTCCAGGTCCAGGATCTTGTTGACGAAATCATCGAGCTGGATCTTGTTGTAGTCCACGATGGCGCACAGGTTGTCGACCTTGTTGTGCGCCGCGTACATGGCCGCTTCCCAGATCTGGCCTTCCTGGATCTCGCCGTCGCCGAGCATCACGTAGACCCGGTAGTCTCTCTTCTCCAGCCGTCCGGCCAGCGCCGCGCCCAGCCCGATCGAGAGTCCGTTGCCCAGCGATCCTGTGGACGCTTCGAGCATCGGCAACATGCGGCGGTCGGGATGACCCTGCAGCGCGCTGCCCATCTTGCGCAACGTCATCAGCGTCGCGGAATCGATGTAGCCGGCTTCCGCGTAGGCGCAATAGAGGACCGGACAGGCGTGACCCTTGCTGAGGATAAAGCGGTCGCGATCGGGCCACGCGGGGTTCTTCGGGTTGTGGCGCATCGCATGGAAAAACAGCGCCGTGACCAGCTCAACAGCGGAGAGCGATCCGCCGGGATGTCCCGACCCCGCCTCGCCGATCATCTTGACGATGTTCTGGCGCATCCGGTTGGCGATGCGCTTCAGTTCGGGAAGTTCTTCCACCCGCTTCATTCCGGCCCGAAGTTTACCACAGTGAGCTTGGGAACCACAGATGAACACGGATGCACACAGATTCGAACATCATCGGCGTCATCGGCGGTCTATTTCATTCTTCTCTTTCATAGATGACCCTGCCTTCGCGGATCGCGGTGGAGACGAACGCCTGCGGGACAGGACTCCATTCCTGCACTTCTCGGGGCGTGTACACCACCACGTCAACCTCGACCGGCAGGTCTGCGAGGGCTGGATACACGGGAACCGATCGGCGATAGCGGGGCAAATCTGATTCTTGAATCACCAGCAGGTCGTAATCACTCCTGCTTCCGCCTTCGCCTCTCGCCCGGCTGCCGAAGAGGATGATTCGCTCGGGATTCAACGCCCGGCGAATCCGAACCACCATCTCCCGCAGCAAGGCTTCTTCACTCATGGCCGTTAGTGTACTACGGAGCCAGCCGGTTGTATTTGCGCAGCGCTTCCTTGAGGCGGTCGTGAGGCAGACCCATTACGGTGTGACCTTGAAATCCTTTCATGGTGTCGGCGGCGACCATGGCGTTGATGATCGCTTCTTCAGTCGCCTGTACCGTGGCTTCAAACAGCGCGTTCATGCGGTCATTGGGCAGCATGTTGATGGGCGTCGCGGATTTGGCCTGAAACGCTCCGGCATTCGCCGTGGAGAAGGCCACGAAGATGTCGCCTGATCCGTTGCCGGAAGTCGATCCGTTGCGGGCCAGACCCATCGCCGCGCGCCGGGTCAGACGCTTGAGTTGATGCGGCAGCAGCGGCGCGTCGGTGGCGACCACGATAATGATGGAGCCGGCCTCGTCCTGACGGGCCGCACCCTGGGAAATCTCCTGGCCCACGGGCACGCCGGCCACGCGCAGTTGACGGCGCAAGCCATAGTTGCACTGCACCAGCACGCCGACGGTATATCCGGAGGCCGCGCGCGAGGCGGTCCCGATCCCGCCTTTGAACTCGTGGCAGACCATGCCCGTTCCGCCCCCGACCGAGCCTTCCTGAACCGGCCCGCCGCGTGCCGAGTCGAGGGCCTGGAAGGCGTGCTCGGCTTTCACGTGAAATCCGTTGATGTCGTTCAGCCGCCCGTCGTAAGTTTCCGCGACCACCGGCAGGCCCCACCACGCGCCGGCGGCCGGCGGGAGCGTCTTCACCTGCCAGGCGATCACCGCGTCGCGCACGATGCCCACGCTGTGCGTGTTAGTGAT
>CAYPHP010000327.1:0-5314 GCA_964410045.1 uncultured Acidobacteriota bacterium
CATCCTGTTGAGATGGAAGGGAGAACCCTTGGAACAGGCCGTAGCTCCCCGGGAAATTCTCCCCGAGTGCTGTAGGGCAGGCATTCCTGCCTGCCCCTGCTCTCCCCGAGGCGCGACCGGTCGGTGATACAATAGCTCTTCCCCACCCATGATCACTGTCAGCGGTGTAAGTATGCGCTACGGCGCCAAAGTACTGTTCGAGGAGGTCTCCACCACCTTCAGTCCTGGGCGGCGCTACGGTCTGACCGGACCAAACGGCTCCGGCAAGACCACCTTCATGAGGATTCTGAGCGGGGAGATGGAGCCGCAGATCGGCAGTGTGGTGCGTCCGCGAAAGCTTGGCGTGCTCAGCCAGGACCAGTTCGCGTTCGACGCCTACCGCGTGATCGACACCGTGATCATGGGCAACCGCCGTCTGTGGAATGCCTTGGACGAGCGGGAACACCTTTACGCCAAGCACGAGATGAGCGACGCCGACGGAATGCGTCTCGGTGAACTGGAAGGGATCGTCGCCGAGGAAGACGGCTACACCGCCGAGAGCGACGCGGCCACGTTGCTCGATCACTTGGACATCCCGGAATCGGTGCACGCGCGCAAGATGAGCGAGCTGCAAGGCGGCCAGAAGGTCCGCGTGCTGCTGGCCCAGGCCTTGTTCGGACGTCCGGAAGCGCTGCTGCTCGACGAGCCCACCAACCACTTGGATCTCGACTCGATCCATTGGCTTCAGGATTTCCTGAACGTCTACCCCGGCGTGCTGATCGCCATCTCCCACGACCGCCACTTCCTGAACAGCATCTGCACGCACATCGCGGACATCGACTACCAGACCATCATTATTTATCCCGGCGGCTACGACGACATGGTGATGGCCAAGACCCAGGTGCGCGGGCGCATCGAGGCCGAGTCGGCGCAGCGCGAGAAGAAGATCGAGCAGTTGCTGGAGTTTATTGCCCGGTTCTCCGGCGGCACGCGATCACGCCAGACCACCTCGCGGCGCAAGGAAGTCGAGCGGCTGCAGCCGGCCGAACTGGCCAAATCGAACATCCAGCGCCCGTTCATCAAGTTCGCCGTGGAGCGTCCGTCCGGCAAACACGTCCTGGAATTCGAAGGCGTCTCGAAACGCTACGACGATCATACGGTGATCCACGAGTTCAGCGCGCACGTCCTGCGCGGCGAGAAGATCGCTCTGCTGGGCCACAACGGGGCCGGCAAGACCACATTGCTGAAGGCGTTGCTCGACGAAACCGACCGCGACGCCGGCAAGGTGCGATGGGGCCACGAATTCTCCATCGGCTACTTCGCGCAGGACCACCAGGCTTCCATCACCAAGGGCATGACCGCGATGGAATGGCTCCACCAACACGATCCCACCGCTTACGCGCAGGACATCCGCGGCCTGCTGGGTCAGATGCTTTTCAGCGGTGAGGAAGGCTTGAAACCCACGGAAGCGCTATCCGGCGGCGAGGCTGCGCGGTTGCTCTTCTGCAAGCTGATGCTCCAAAAGCCCAACGTCCTGGTGCTCGACGAGCCGACGAACCACTTGGACCTCGAAACCATCAACGCCCTGAACATCGCGCTGCAGCGCTACGAAGGCACCGTGCTGCTGGTGACCCACGATCACGACCTGGTGGACGAAGTGGCCACCCGCATCTGGCGCTTCGAAGGCGGCGCGATTGAAGACTTCAAAGGCACCTACGAGGAATTGCAGGCGCAGACCGCCAAGGTCTGACTCTTTCAACCAGCGAGCCAAAGAAGCGGCGCCAGTCCCAAGGCCGACAGTCCCAGCAGCAGGCCCAGACTCTGCAGTCCGGTCTGGCGATCCGCGAGGCTGTAGGCATACACGCCCTTGGCGGCGTTATTGCTGGCGGCGGCGATAGCGATCGCCGCAGCCGCTACTCCCAGCGACGTGGTCCGTCCCGCCGCGTGGGTCATGCCCAGGATGAAGGGATCCACGTCGGCCACGCCCAGCAATGCGGCCAGCGAATAGACGCCGGCGGTTCCCAGGTAAACCACGGCCAGGTCGGTGATGATCAACATCCCCACGTAGAGCAAGGCGAAGAAGGATGCGGCGCGAAGTTCCAGCGGGTTCTTCGGCTGATACTCGCGTTTGATCTTCTGGTTGCTGGGGTCCGGCCGGCGCGACCAGAGCCAGCCAGCCACCGCGGCCAGACCGCCCAACGCCGCGAACGGCAGGCCCAGCGCGTGCAGCAGATCGCGATTGAACATGGCCAGCAGCACGGCCAGTCGCAGGTACATCATGCCGCAGGCAATCAGGGTGCCTCCGGAGAACAGGTGCGGCCGGCCCTCCTGGCGGGCCCGCCGGGCCATCACCACCGTGGTCATGGTGGAGGAGTAGATACCGCCCAGGATGGCGGACAGGAGCACGCCGCCATGTCCCGCAGTCAGCCGGTTGATCACGTAGCTGCCGTAAGAGATGGCGCTTACCGCCACCACCACCAGCCAGGTCTTGAAGGGGTTGATCTTGAACGGCCCGAAATCCTGGTTGGGCAGCACCGGGAGGATCACCGCGGTCAGCAGCAGGAACTTGGTGAAGGTGAGGATCTCTCCAGGAACAATCCGCTTGGCCAGGCTCTCCAGACCCTCCTTCAACTCCAGCAGGAAAATGCTGGCCACGCTCAGCGTGGTGGCGATCCAATACATCTCGCGGTAGACCAGCGCGCCGATCAAATAGGTGGCCAGGCCGGACATCTCCGAGGTGACTCCGGCGGAACTGGAGGCCAGCTTGTGACGATAGGAGAGCATCAGGAATCCGCCGATCACCGCGAAGCCCACCGCAACGGGCAGCAACTGGCCCTCCGAGAGCAGCGCGACGGCGTAGCCGATCAGCCCGATCAGCGGGAAAGTGCGCACTCCGCCGAAGGCGTAATGCTCGTCTTCGGCCTTGTGTTCCTCACGCTCCAGTCCGGTGAGAAAACACAGGAAGAGGACCAGCAGGATCTTGATGCCTTCCGGAGGCAGCCAGCGCAGAAATTCGTTGACCACGGGCACAGTGTAGCAGGTTGCAGCCGGGCGGCATGGTTCTCCCGCCGGGCGGGCTTCAGACTTTCCCCGTTGACTTGATCCCCTGATAGGCCTCGCGCAACTGGGGCAAGACCAACGCAAAGCATTCGCAAAGGTCTTGCGCGTTGCGGATGGGACGGGGGAACCATACCGCGTACACGCCCCACCGGCTCGAATCAGGTGGCATCACCTCGGACATCTCTCCTTCCCCGACCTCCCAGACCAAGCCCGCGCGGGAGCCGTCTGGGGCTTGCACGAAGCCGTCCCCCCAGTCACAACCGTCCGGATCTGCAAAGTCGGTGATGGCCCCAAAGCACCACCCATCCACACTCGTCTCCGGGACTAGAGGAAAGCAATGGTAAGCGGGCGCACCGGGTGGTTTGGAAAGAAAGGGCGGCCGGTTCGGGTCGGTCGAAGCTGCCTCCGGAGTGAACAGCATCGGCTTCGATTCGCGCTTTCGTTCACTCATTGCGGACAGCCTAACACGAGACCGCCGGCTCTGGCAGGAAGTGGCAGACGCGGGCGGAATCGAACCGCCATCCACTCGTTCGTAGCGAGTGATCCTGTCCGTTGAACGACGCGCCTGTAAACATTGGTAGGGGCGAGAGGAATCGAACCCCTGTAGCCAGTGTGTAGGACTGGCGTTCTACCATTGAACTACGCCCCTGCAAAGTCTTTGGAGCGGGGCAGGAGAGTCGAACTCCTGTCGTCAGTTTGGAAGACTGATGCCCTGCCGCTAGGCCAGCCCCGCTCTGGTACGCCGGGTGGGAGTTGAACCCACAAATCACCAGGGTAAGAACCTGGCTCTCTACCGGTTGAGTTACCGGCGTATGTTCCCGGCTGTTGGCTCGTCGGAGTATTCCGTGTCCTGCCTCCCTAGCGCCGGGCCAGGGGCCGATCCACGCGGACCGGCGTTTCTTGGAGCCCCAGGCCTGAATCGAACAGGCGTCTTCTGGTTACGAAGCAGATGTTCTGCCATTGAACTACAAGGGCTCACACTCGTGGTGCGTCTGGCTGGAGTCGAACCAGCGTGCCCGGTGTAAAAGACCGGTTCCTAGCCGCTCGGTCACAGACGCGTACCCGACAATCTTGGTTCCGGGACCAGGATTCGAACCTGGACCGACTGGTTCAGAGCCAGCCGTGCTGCCAGTTACACCATCTCGGAACATCCCGCGTTCCACCTCGGTACCTCCGTGCCTCTGTGGCTAATCTTCTGGCCCCGCCGCTGGGACTCGAACCCAATCCTTCGGCTTTGGAGACCGACGTGCGGCCCTTAACACTTCCTGGCGGGGTGTTTCGTTCGCTCGAATTGTCAAAGACCGCCCGGGCTGATCCACAGCCCGGGCACATCGGTGGTCAGGGCTGGAATTGAACCAACTCAGCCCGCGACTTCAGCGCGGCGCTCTACCGGTGAGCTACCTGACCTAAAAACAAAACGGCCATCCGGTGAAGGATGGCCGTGGGAATACGCTCCTGTGGCCGATCCTATCCGACACCCTCGCCCTGGCGTACGCGTTGATTAAACGTCGCGGTCCATCGGATTTGGATAGTATTGGTCACGAAATTAGCCTACCATTCCTCACTATTCTTGTCAAGCGAAACGTGGTGCGGCGAGGGAGATTCGCACTCCCATGTCCGAAGACGCCGGGGTCTGAGCCCGGTGTGTATGCATTCCACCATCGCCGCACGAACCTGCCAGTCGCACACACGTAGAGTGGTGCGGGATGGAGGAATCGAACCTCCGCCTCATGGTCCCAAACCATGAATGCGTCCATTACACCAATCCCACACTGCGCGCAAAAACAAAAACGCCGCTGGGTGCATCACCCGGCGGCGTGGGTACTACTCTCGTGATTGTGAGAGTCCTAGCCCACACCCCTGCCGAGCCAAAAACCCGGCTGCGATGTTGGACGTAGGAATTTCACGAGAATTACTCTATCACATCGGCGCGAAATGTCAAGAGGGTTTCATCGCTCCGTCCATCCCCACCCACAGATTCATGGTGTTCAGCTCCTCCCGGCCGGACGCTTTCAGGTACAGGAACAACTGCATGCGATAAGCCGGGTAGTGGGTGAGCACCAGCCGGACGATCCACAGACCGCGGCTGGCCTTGCTCCGGAACATCTCCATCTCCTCGCGCAGGCCGGCGTCCGAGTAGGGCGCCAGCAGCTCCTGGAACAGCGCAGGCTGTTTGGCAATGGACTCCTTGACTTGCTCGAAGGTCAGAGCCTTGGCGATGCCTTCCTCCGTGTCCCAGGCCTTGCCCCACTCGTTCATATCCGGCACGCCTGCC
>CAYPHP010000328.1:0-5309 GCA_964410045.1 uncultured Acidobacteriota bacterium
ATCTGCTCCATAGACTCCGCGCTGGGTCCGATGAACACCACGCCCGCAGCCTTGCAGGCTCGCGGCAACTCAGGATTCTCCGCCAGGAAACCGTAGCCGGGGTGAATGGCATCGGCTCCGGCGCGTTTCGCCGTCTCCAAGATGCGGTCGATCCGCAAGTAGCTCTCGCGGGCGGGCGCCGGACCTATGGGATAGGCCTCGTCGGCGTGACGCACATGCAACGCGGTGCGGTCCACCTCCGAGTACACCGCAACCGTGGAAATTCCCGATTCCCGGCAGGCGCGGATGATACGGACCGCGATCTCGCCGCGGTTGGCAATGAGGATCTTGCGAAACATGCTTAGTTCTTGAGCTTCTCGAGCATCTTCACCGCGCTGTCATTCTTGGGATTCAACTGCAGCGACTTTTCGTAGAACTTGATGGCCAGGTCCTTGTGCCCGAGGTTCATGTGCGCTTCCGCCAGGCTGTCCCAAGGATTGAAGGCGTTGGGAAACATCTCGGTGTTGAGTTCGAAGATCTTCAGGGCGTCGGGAAGGCGCTGGGCCTGCATGAGACCGTAGCCCAGCGAATTCAATTGAAACTCCTCGTAGCCGTACGCGTCCGGGCGGCTCCGCTTCAACTCGCGATACTGTGCGATGGCCGCGTCGACACCTCGCGTCTCGATCAGAAACAGCATCACGTCGGCGATGGCCGGCTTCGACGTGATGTACTTCCATCCATACTCACGTGCGATGCTGTTGGCCAGCAGGTTCATCACCCGGATTCCGTTGTCCGAGTTGGCCATCATCGCGGCGCCTTGCCCGGTGTCCGCGAAGGCAACCAGCAATGCCTGGAACCCTTCGTCTGCGCCGTTGTGGCCGAACTGCTGCGGATTGGTTTCTCCTATGAAGAATCCCAGCGCAGCCCGCTCGATCTGCGGCGTGAGCATGAGCCGCGCCGTCTGCTTTGAAAGCAGCTTCGACCGGCCGTTCCAGGCTTTGGCTATCTCGATGGCGTACTTGGCCAGATCCAGTGGCGTGGTCCACAGACCGGCGGCCGCCATTTCCGGATAGATGTGCCATCTGCCCTTGACAAGCGAGCCGTCGCGGCGATGGCCGGTTGCGGTCAGCGCGGCGCGCGCCGGCGGCAGCGGCTGCTCGTAGGTGCTGTCGTTCATCCCGATCCGGCCCAGCACGGTCTCCCGCATCATTTGAGGGAAGGGCTTCTTGAAGGTATCCACCAGGAGCTGTTGCATCACCGTAGTGCCGCCGCCGGAGTAGCGATGCTTCGTCCCCGGCAGCACATCCACGCGGATCGCTGCGGTGTTGGCGGGCTTTTCTCCATTGAAGATCTGCACCATCGAGGGCATCGGAGCGTCCACCGCGTACCCCGGAAACCCGTGCACGGTCAAACCGGCGCTGTGGCTCATGATCCGCCGCAGAGTGACCTTTTCCTTGGCGGTGAATTCGTTGTCCGGCACCTTCCACGTGACCAGCTTGTTGTTCACGTTTTCATCGAGCGAGAGCTTGCCACGCTGGACGTAATACATCGTGGCCGTGGCGGCGACGGGCTTACTGATGGATCCGGCCTGGAACAGCGTTCCCAGCGTAACCGGTTCCTGACGGCCAGCCTCTTTCACACCATAGGCCCGCGACCAGACGACCTTGAAATCCTCGAAGACCGCCACGCTTACGCCGGGAACTTTCAGGATCTTCATCCACTCGGCCAGTGACACCTTCACCGCCGGCTGGCCGGGCGCTTCCACCGACAGCAATCCGCCTTCGACACGAGCGATGCGCTCGGCGAGCTGATCGGCGATCAGCGGTACACTCAAGCAAAGAAGCAGAACGAACACTGAGGTGCGTTTCATGCGCTATTTCTCCGGGAAGAGTTTCTTGAGGAATTCCATGTCGCCGGCAAGTGTTTGGTTGTCTGGACGGCGCATAGCGGCATCCCAGGTGTCCTTGAACTTCGGGTTGAGCGACTTGGCCTTGAGAAACGCCTCCAAGGCCGCCGGCTTGTCGTCGATGCGATAGCTCAGAAAACCGACCTGCATGAAGAACTGCGGGTTGTTGGGAGCGTAGCTTGCGGCACGGGCCATCGCGTCGCGCGCCTCGCGAAGCTTGCCGGCTCGGGCCAGCTTGAACGTCTGGTCCTGATAGAGGTAGGTCAGGTTCAGGTCCAGCAAGCGGCGCAATTCCTTGACCGGCTCGCCATGATCGTCGGCATTGATGAAGATGTAGCGGTCGTTGTTGGTATTCCGGCCGCCCTGCTTGCGGACCACCAGCAGCGACGCCGACTGCTTGCCGCGCGAGTCGCCGCCGGCGTCGTCTCCCGCTTTGAGCGCGGCGAAGAGTTTCTCGGCCAATTCCCCCTGAGTGGACTCGAACGCGCGGCCCATGGCTTCTACCACCTCGGCGCCGGTCAGGATGTTGCCCTGCGCCGACCACGTCTTGCCTTGCTTGTCGCCCGCCCATTTCTGGGCCGCGGGTCCGGTATGGGCGGCGATGTTGCCCTGGGCATCGATGATGGCGATCTGCCGTCCGTCTTTCCCGTCGAAGGCGTCCTCTGCTTGCAGTTTCTTCAACACCTCTGGCGCAGTCAGGCCCTGCTTCAACAGTTCAATAGCCCGCGGTCCGTAGCCGACGTTGACGTTGGCCTGCGTGGCCACCGCGCCGACCCCTGCTTCGGCCCACGGCACCACCGACCCGACGGAGAAGTATCGCGAAGCCACGGTGACGCCCAGGTCGCCGTTGGCCGGGTCAATGGCCACGATGGAGAACGTAGCCACCGGCGGCAGCGACAGCAACAGGCACAACGACAAGAAGCTATGCATCGCAGATTCTCCTGGCCTTCCGGAACACGTCTACCAGCATAGGCATGGTCAGCTTCCCGGTAAAGGTATTCTGCTGGCTGGGATGGTAGGAGGCCAGCAGCACGGGGGTGTCGGACGGACGGTAGCAGACCGCGTGACCGAACTTCGCGCCTTTCATCGGCCGGATCGCCAGATAGGCGTCGAAAGCGAACTTGCCCAGGGCAACCACCACTCGCAGATCGGCCAGCAACTCCAGCTCGCGAATCAGGTACCGGCGGCAGGTTTCCGTCTCGCGGCGATCCGGCTTGTTGCCGGGCGGCGCACAACGCACAGCCGCGGTCACGTAGGCGCCGCGCAGTTCCAGGCCGTCATCACGATGGATTGAAGTTGGCTGCGTGGCGAAACCGGTCTGGTAAAACGCCTGGTACAAGAAATCGCCGCTGCGGTCGCCGGTGAACATGCGGCCAGTACGGTTGGCGCCGTGGGCCGCGGGCGCCAGGCCGATGATCAATAACCGCGCGTGCGGGTCGCCGAACGACGGCACCGGCCGTCCCCAATAGGTCTCCGCCTCGAAGGCCCGCCGCTTCACTCGCGCCACTTCCGCGCAATACTTCACCAGCCGCGGACAGAGGCGGCAGGCGATCACCTGGGAACGCAGCCGCTCAATTGCGGTCATGGTCCCAATATTCCTACAATTCCAGTTCCGCCGAATCGCCTTTGTGTTACGGTGGAACCAGTTTCCAGGAGGTCCGATCATGAAGAAGTTCGTTCTATTCCTCACCTGTATGGCACTGACTCTGGCCTTGGTTTCGCCGCCGGCCTTCGCTCAAAGCGAGAAGGGCAAGGGCAAGGCGGAAGCGAAAGGCAAGACCGAAAAGATCGAGGCCCGGACGCCGCCCCAGAAGGGCATGGTCTGGGTGAATACCGATTCGCCGGACAAGATCTATCACGTGGAAGGATCCCGCTGGTACGGTAAGACCAAGGAAGGCAAGTGGATGTCCGAGGCGGACGCCAAGAGGGACGGCTATCACGCGGCGGGCGCCGGGGCCGCAGGCAAAGGAAAGGCCAAAGGCAAGGAAGACAAGAAGTAGCCGAGCACGCTTCCAGTCTGGCAGACTGTCTTATGCCTCTGGCAGGCTGGAAGCCCTTCGGGCTTGGCGAACAAAAACCCCATCACTTCCTGGCGATCGGTCAGGCGGCCTGGGAGAATCGCGACAACTTGGCTTACGCGTGGCGCATCCTCGATCGGGGCGTCTGCGACGGATGCTCGCTCGGACCCGCGGGCCTGCACGACGAAACTCTCGACGGCGTTCATCTTTGTCTGACGCGGCTGAGAATGCTGCGTCTGAACACCATGCCGGCCATGGACGTCCGGCTGCTGGAGGATGTATCCGCATTGGCGGGACGTACCGAGCGCGATCTGCGCGAGCTTGGCCGATTGCCCTATCCTCTGCTACGGAACCGCGGCGACCGGGGATTCCGGCGCGTCACCTGGGAAGAGGCCGTCGAGATCGCGGGCGGCCGGCTGGCTGCGTCCGACCCGCATCGCATCGCCATCTACACCACCTCCCGGGGACTGACCAACGAGACCTACTACGTCGCCGCGAAAGTGGCCCGGCTCCTCGGGACCAATAATATCGACAACGCCGCGCGGCTCTGCCACGCTGCGTCGACCGTGGCTTTGAAGCGAGCTATCGGATGGGGAGCCTCGACATGCTCCTACACCGATTGGATCGGCACGGATTTCTTGGCTATCTTCGGCAGCCACCTGGCGAACAACCAGCCCGTCAGCGTCAAGTATCTGCACTACGCCAAGAAAGCCGGCACGCGCATCGTGGTGGTGAATCCTTACCGCGAGCCGGGCCTGGAACGCTACTGGATCCCTTCGGTCACCGAGAGCGCGTTGTTCGGCACGAAGTTGATGGACGACTTCTTCCAGGTCCGCGTCGGTGGAGACATCGCGTTTCTCAACGGCGTCTTGAAGCATTTGATCGAGAACCAGTGGGTGGATCGACAATACATAGCGTCGCAAACCACCGGCTTCGAAGAACTCGAAAGCGAGGTGCGATCCCAGAAGTGGGAGGACCTCGAGCGTCTTTCCGGGCTGACCCGCGCCGACATGTACCGCTTCGCCGAACAGTATGGCCGCGCCCGGACCGCGGTGTTCATCTGGAGCATGGGTCTCACGCAGCACCGTTTCGGAGTTGAGAATGTCGCGGCCCTGATCAACGTGGGTCTGGCGCGCGGGATTGTGGGCCGCGAGAAATGCGGGCTGGTTCCGATTCGCGGTCACAGCGGCGTCCAAGGAGCGGCCGAGTGCGGCTCGGTGCCACACGATTTTCCCGGCGGCTTTCCAGTAAACGAGGAGAACGCCCAGCGCTTCTCCGAGATCTGGGGTGCGCCGGTGCCGTCGTGGAAAGGCATGAGCACGGCCCAGATGATCGAAGCCGCGGGCGCCGGCGACCTCGACGTTTTCTACATTATTGGCGGCAACTTCATTGACACCATGCCCGAT
>CAYPHP010000329.1:0-5287 GCA_964410045.1 uncultured Acidobacteriota bacterium
CAAGAACGCAGGCCGCCCACTCACCATTTCGTAGAGCACACAGCCGAGCGAAAAAATGTCGCTGGCCGCGGTAGCCGGTTCGCCGCCCACCTGCTCCGGAGCCATATACGCCAGCGTGCCCGACAACGATGTGGAGATCTCTGCTTCCATCGTGGCTGCCTCTTCCGAAGCCTGCGGAAGCGGCTTGATCTGCGTTTGCGCAATGCCGAAATCCAGCAGCTTCACTTGCCCGTTGCTGGTCAGGAAGATGTTGCCGGGCTTGATGTCGCGATGGAAGACGCCCTTATCGTGGGCGGCAGCCAAACCCTCAGCGACCGCCGCGGCGATTTCCGTGGCCACCCGCCAGGAGCGCAACGGTCGGCCCAGCAGCGTCTCGCCTTCGAGCAGTTCGGTCACCACATAGGTGACGCCGCCTTCTTTCCCGATGTCGTAGACCGTCAGCAGGTTGGGATGCGAGAGCACGGCCAGCACTTTGGCCTCGCGCTCGAGACGTCCCAAAGCGTCAGGATCGCCCCCAACGTTCGCGCTGAGCACCTTCACGGCGACGTCGCGTTCCAGTCGGGTGTCGCGGGCACGGTAGACTTCTCCCATCCCGCCCCGACCCAGAGGCTCGATGATCTCGTATGGCCCTAATCGGGTCCCTGCGGCCAGCGGCATCGAGGCTATTTCATCACAGTCCGGTCGAGACCGTTGCGGCTAGGTCCACAAACCACGCCCCTCCGCGCTCAACCATCCGGGTGATCAACGTCCGGCAGCCAAGGTGCGTGTTCATCAGCACGCGCACGGCCGCGGTGCCGTTCGATTCCGTGTGGTCGAGGTACCAGAAAAACTCGTCGATCTGGCCGGTCCCGAAAGTGGGGATCTCCGCGTCCGCCTGGGTCAGCAGTTCCCTGGCCCGGCGCTCGTTCCGGTTTGCGACGTGTTGCCAGAACTGCATCGCTCGGCCACGTGCTTCATCGGTTTCGGTATAAGGCGCGTTCACCTGATGCTGTTGCAGGAACATCATAGCCGTGTGTCCTAGGGTTAGGTTCAGGTCCACACGCCATTGGCCGTCTTCGAGACGCAGGGCCGTGATCACCAGCCATGTGCCACGGTCGGCGATGACCACGGTCCGCACCGTCAAGCCTTCGGGAATCGCTGCCGGTTCGCCGACGAGTTCCACGAGCGCGGTGGTGCTACTCAATACGCGCTCCGCTAGCCGGACATCGTAACCCGGCCTGGAGCGTGGCTGGGTATGGACCAGCACCGGGTCGCGGGTCCGCCAGTAGCGTTCAGCGATCGCGAGCGGCGGTTCTGGAGGATCCGGCGGTGGGCCGGGTCTCGTATCCTCGAACACTGAGTCAGGCTCTACCTGCCGGTCGGTCTCGTGTGGTTGCTCCCGACCTTCGATGAAATCGTCGAACTCCGCAAGCAACGAAACCAGCTCACTCGCTTCGGTCAACCCGTCCAACTCGCGCACTGCATAGACTCCAACTTGGCTCCGCGATGGGAACTCCCCCTTCTCCGCAATGACTTCGCGGATCCGCGGCAGAAGGACGAACTGTAACCACTGGTAAAACGTCATCGTATCCGCGAGGAAGGCTTGGTTCGATTCGTACGCTGCCTCGGGAAGAGGTTCGAATCGCCACACCTCCAGGTTCCGCAATTCCCGCTCGATGCGTTGCGCAAACCATTCGGCACGGTCGTAGGAGGGCATTCCGAGGTAGTATCGCACGCCGAGACAAGCGTGGTTCCTGCGCCCCCCAACGGGTTGTAGGCGGCGACCAAGGGTTAGTACTTGGGATAAACTGTGCAACGCGTTACACATCCGTGACCCTGACCCTCTGGTAGTAGCCTTTAGTTTCAAGCAGATGCGATCCCCTTGCCTTGGTACTGCAATTGCAAGTGTCTAGCACTGGAACTGCGGGTTGGGTTCTGAGCAAGTATTGTGGTCGTAGAAAACAAGACCTTACAAAGGGGAAGAAAAATGCGCAAAGGATTACTTTTGGCAGTGGCTCTGCTAGGTTTGGCCTCGATGGCTTCGGCTACTGCGGTAACAGTCGACGCCGGTTGGTACGGCTTCTGCTTTGGCGGAGTTGGTGCTCCCGCCACTGCCGGGTGCCTGAACGAAGCGACTGCGGGCGTCGCCGGAAATACGATTACCTTCTCGTCCGCTTCACCGATGCTTTTTGTGATCACCGACGCCTTCCTCTACGGCGACCAGTTCTCGGTGTCGTTCGATGGTGGCGCCTTCCAGTTCAGCAGCAACTCACCGGTCGTAACGGGATCCGTCACGAATCCCGACTTGGCATTTGCGGATCCCGATTACAGTCATCTTGTCGTCGGGCTGGCTGCGGGAGCGCACACTGCCGACGTCTTCCTGAATGCTTCGCCCTGGGGCTCGGGCGGCGCCTACTTCCAGGTGATCACTGGAGAGTGCAGCGAAAGAACACCGTGTGTTGAGGGAACGGACGCCAACAATCCAGTTCCTGAGCCGGCCACGTTGGTTCTTCTCGGCAGCGGACTCCTCGGCGTGTTCCGCCGGTTCCGCCAGGCCTAGTAATCGGTTCAGTCTTTACCGGAACAGGCGCGCCACAGCCGTGGCGCGCCTTTTTCTTTTGGCCAAAGAATCTGTGACAGCGGCGCAATCCGCGGACTATTCTTCTTGTTCGTGGATCGCGATCAAAAGGATCTCTCCGGTTTCGGCTACGCCCAGGAACTCTTCCGGGCGATGGGCGGATTTTCCAATTTCGCTATCTCCTTCTCGGTCATCTCCATCCTCACCGGCGCAGTCACGTTGTACGGATACGGCTTGGCCAAGGGCGGTCCGCGCGAGATGGCTCTGGGTTGGCCGATCGTCGCGCTTTTCTCGCTGTGCGTCGCGGCGGCGATGGGCGAGCTGGCGTCGTCCTACCCCACTTCCGGGGGCATGTACCACTGGTCGGCGGCGCTGGGCGGTGCCGGATGGGGCTGGTTTACGGCGTGGTTCAACATCATCGGTCTGATCGCCGCGCTGGCCGGCATCGACTACGGATGCGCCAAGTTTGCCCTGCCCCTGCTGGGCGTTCCGCAAGATACGCCTTACCTTCTGGGTCTGTATGCAGCGGTGCTCTTCTCACATGCCCTGATCAACCAGTACGGGATCCGTCTAGTGGCTTGGCTGAACGATCTCAGCGTCACCGTACACATCCTGGGCGTCGCCATCATCGTCGGCGCTCTACTGTGGTTTGCGCCGAAGCAGCCAGCGGGATTCTTTCTCCACGCCGCCAGCGCGAGCAGCGGCCAGTCCTACACTTGGCTGTTTCTTCTAGGGCTGTTGCAGGCCCAGTGGACCTTCACCGGATTCGACGCCTCCGCCCACACCGCCGAGGAAACCGTAGATCCGCGGCGACGCGTGCCCTGGGGCATGGTGATGTCGGTGGCCGTCTCCGCCGTGGTGGGCTACCTGCTGCTCTTTGCGTTGACCATGGCCATCCAGGATCTTCCCGCGATGATGAATGCCGGCGCGGCCGACGAGCCGGTGCCCATCCTGATCCTGAATCAGGCGCTCGGCGCAAGAGCCGGAGCGGTGATGTCGTGGATGGCGGTGGTGGCCATGTGGTTTTGCGGCCTCTCGACCATTACCTCGATCTCCCGCACGATCTTCTCCTTCGCACGCGACGGCGGCATGCCCGCATGGCTACGCAAAGTGGATCACACCCACCATACGCCGCACGCCGCGATCTGGACCACGGCGGCGCTGGCCTTCCTGGCCTTGGTCTACAGCGGCGCGTACTCGGTAGTCACATCGATCAGCGTGGTCGCGTTATATCTGTCTTACATCGCTCCGGTATTCCTGGCGTTCCGGCACGGGTCGAAGCTGATGCCCGGGCCCTGGACGCTGGGCCGTTGGAGCACTCCGGTGCGCCTGGTGGCCATGGCCTGGACCGCGTTCATCTGCGTGATCATGGTGATGCCTCCGAACGAAGCATCCGGCCGGTCGCTGGCGGTGGTATCGGTGGCACTGGCTGTGTTCTACTGGTCGAGCGCGCGGCGGGCCTATCGCGGACCGTCGTGGACCGTACAACGGGAAGAGACATGACCAAAAAGATGCTGATCGGCAATCGATGGGTAGACGCGGCCTCGGGAAAGACGATTGACGTGATGAATCCGGCGACGGGCGAGACGCTGGCCGAGGTTCCGGATGGTGACGCGCCCGATATCGACGCCGCGGTCCGCGCGGCGCGGGCGTCATTCACCAGCGGCGTCTGGCGCAAGGCCGATCCTTCGCACAAGGAAAAGGTCCTGTGGCACATCGCCGAACTGATTGACAAGTACGAGAGCGAACTGTGCCTACTGGAATCTCAGGAAAACGGTAAGACGGTGCGCGAAGCCCACGGGGCCGACATCCAGCCGGCCGCCGATGCTTTCCGCTACTACGCCGGATGGACCCGCAAGCTGTACGGCGAGACGATCCCCGTGGATGGCCCGTACCTGGCTTACACACTGCGCGAGCCGGTGGGCGTGGTCGGCGCCATCGTCCCGTGGAATTATCCGTTCCTGCTGGCGTCGTGGAAGATCGCTCCCGCACTGGCGTGCGGGTGCAGCGTGGTGCTGAAGCCGTCGGAACTCACGCCGCTGACGGCATTGAAACTCGGCCAGATTTGCCTGGAAGCCGGCGTTCCGGAAGGCGTGGTCAACATCGTCACCGGATACGGACATACCGCCGGCGAAGCGCTCGGGCGGCACATGGACGTGGACAAGATCAGTTTTACCGGGAGCGTGCGCACAGCTCGCGCGCTGCTGAAAGCGTCTGCGGAAAGCAACCTGAAGCGCCTCAGCCTGGAACTCGGGGGAAAGTCGCCGAACATCGTATTTGCCGATGCCAATCTAGACGCCGCGATCACCTCGGCGTTTAAGGCGATCTTCAACAACAAGGGTGAAGTTTGCAGCGCGGGATCGCGTTTGCTGCTCGAGACGCCCATCCACGATCCATTCGTCGATCGCCTGGTGGAACGCGCCAAAAAGATGAAGGTGGGCGACCCACTCGATCCGACAACTGATATGGGCTCGCAAATCTCGCAGGTCCAACTCGACCGCATCCTGGGCTACATCCGCGCAGGCATCGAAGAGGAGGCCGAGTTGCGCTGCGGCGGTGAGCGCGATACCGAAGGCGCCAAGGCTCGCGGATTCTTCGTCAAGCCCACTATCTTCACCGAGGTCCGTCCGGAGATGAAGATCGCCCAGGAGGAGATCTTTGGTCCCGTGCTCAGTGTGCTGCGCTTTGACGACGCTCCGCAGGCTGTGGACATCGCCAACAGCACCATTT
>CAYPHP010000330.1:0-5281 GCA_964410045.1 uncultured Acidobacteriota bacterium
ACCCACGGCCACGGCTTCGAGCTGGCCAGCTACGAGACCGGGACGCTTGTCTACCGCAAAGAGCAGTTGCTCGCGCAAAAACCGTAACCACGGATTACACGGATTAAACGGATGCCTTGATCGCTGCCGCCAGCAGCCGGGCGGTAATCGGGGCGAGAAGGATGCCGTTGCGGAAATGACCCGTCGCCAGGAAGTAGCCGGGCAGGGAAGTTGGTCCGATCAGCGGCAGACCGTTGGGCGTGGCCGGTCGCAGGCCAGCCCAAGTCTCCAGCACCGGCGCGTTGCGGATCTTGGGAACCAACTGGGCGGCTTGTTTGAGCAGGTCCTCGATCGTCTCCGGCACTACGGATTTGTCGTAGCCGGCCTCTTCCATCGTAGCGCCGACCAGGATTCGACCGTCGAAGCGCGGCACCAGGTAGACATGCTCGCTGCGCACGACGTAGCGTAGCCCCCAGCCTTCCGCCATCACCGCAGCCATCTGACCTTTCACTGGACGGACTTCGAAGGTCACGCCCGGCGCCCGGATCTGCGACGCCCAACAGCCCGCAGCGTTGATGATCACATCGGCGGCCAGCACTTGCCCACCGGCCAGCAGCACCTGCGATCGCTCCACCGCACGCACGGCCACGGGACGGAAGCCTACGCCGCGATCGCGGCAGGATTTCTCCAGGGCCTGCGTCAAGCGGCGGTTATCCACGCAGTAGTCATTGGGGAAGAATCGCGCCGGCCGCCAGACCGCCTCGGGCTCGCGCAGCGCTTCGTCGACTGAACCGTCCGGCGTGAAGAGCAGCGTGCCCTCGGTGTGCAGCCCGACGTTGACCTCGGTCTCGCGTTCCAGATCCGCGACGAATTCCGGATAATGATCGCGCGCGGCCAGGCGCAGCTTCTGCAGCCCGGCATCGGAGACCGGCTCGGAGTCGGGGCAGAGCATCCCGGCCGCCGCCCAGGACGCCTCGGTCCCCGGGAGCGCAGGGTCGAGTACCGTCACTTGGTGCTTTTCGCCGGCCAGTTCTCTGGCGACGGCCAGGCCGATCACCCCGGCGCCGATCACCAGGATTTTCATGGGAGCGGCAGTCCGTTCAGGATGCGATAGGTGTCGCGGGCGATCAGTAGTTCTTCATTCGTGGGAATCACCCAAATGCGCACGGGACTTCCGGCGGCGGCGATGTCGCCTTCCCCGGCTTCGATGCTGCGGTTCAGGCTGACCGACAGCCGCAGTCCCATCGGCTCCAGCCCCGCAAGCGCCAGGTCGCGAACTTTGTAGGCGCGCTCGCCGATGCCGCCGGTGAAGATCACTGCGTCCAGCCGCCCCAGCGCCGCCCAGTAAGCGCCGATGTATTTGCGCAAGCGATAGCAGAAGCTCTCGACGGCGGTCTGGCTGCGCTGGTCGCCGGCGTCCATGGCTTGCAGCAACGTACGCATGTCGCTGGAGTTGCCGCTCAGCCCGTAGAGCCCGCTCCAGCGATTCAGCAGCGTCGAGACTTCGTGAGGCATCAGTTCTTCCTTGGCCATCAGGTGCAGCAGGATCGACGGATCGATGTCGCCGCAGCGCGTGCCCATCAACAATCCCTCGAGCGGAGTGAAGCCCATGGAGGTGTCCACGGAGCGTCCGCCGCCGATGGCGGTCACCGAGCATCCGTTTCCGAGATGCGCCACAATCACGTTGGCCTGATCGCGCGCTACGCCGGTCCGCTCGCGGTAGCGGTAGAAGACGTAGCGCACCGAGGTCCCGTGGAAGCCGTAGCGCCGAATGCCCTGGCGCCGGTAATAGTCGTAGGGCAGTCCATAGAGGTACGCGACCGGTGGCAGCGTGTGATGGAACGCCGTGTCGAAGACCGCCACCTGCGGCAATCCGGGAAACAGCCGCCGGCAGATCTGATAGCCCTTCAAGTTGTGCGGATTGTGCAGGGGCGCGAGGGACACCGCCGCCTCCACTTGTCGCAGCACGTCGTCGGTGATCAGCCGGGACTCGGTCAAGTGCTCGCCACCGTGGACCACCCGGTGGCCGATGGCCTCCACCTCCAGCTTCTGCATGCGCACCAGTTCGAGGATCCGCGACAGCGCGGCCTCGTGGTTCAGCAATTCCTCCCCGAAGCAGGCGGGCGGGTCGTCGCCAAAGCGGCGGGTGACCAGGGCTTCGGCGGTCCCGATCTTCTCCACGTGCCCGCGCATATGGGCGCGGTCGGAGTGCGCGGCGATGCGTTCGCCGTTGGTCTCGATGATCTGGAAGCGGATCGAGGAGCTTCCGCAGTTCAGTACCAGGACGTTCATGCGCTCGATCATAACAGGGTGTACGCCTGGGAACCTTTTGGCCGGGTCCTCGTATATGTGACTGGGAGGGATGTCCATGTATTGCACCAGTTGCGGCAAAGGGGTCGGTCCGGAAGTGGCGTATTGCCCGCATTGCGGAGGCGCTCAGCCGGGGATCCGGCCCAATCGGAAGTGCTTCCGGCCGATCCAAGGCCGCAAGGTGGCCGGGGTCTGCTTAGGGTTGGCGCAGTATCTGGAGATTGATGTCACTGTGGTCCGGGTGATCTGGCTGATGGTCGCCATCCTGGGTGGCGGCGGGTTCGTGGCCTACCTGATCGCTTGGCTGGTCATGCCCGACGAAGCGGACCTCCCGGCGCTGTACCCAGTTCGTACGCAAACCTCCTAGGAGGCCTTACATGTACTGTACGCATTGCGGGAAAGAGGTCTCGCCTGAGGCGCTCTATTGTGCCCAGTGTGGCGGACGCCAGCCGGGGAACATCAGTCATCGCACGCTGATCCGGCCGCTCGAAGGACGCAAGCTGGGCGGCGTGTGCCTGGCCTTTGCCAAGTACCTGACTGTGGATCCCACGCTGATTCGGGTGATCTGGCTGGTCTTGACGGTCACGCCCCCAGGGGTCGGCCTGGTGGCTTACATCATTTCCTGGATCGTGATTCCGGGTGAAGCCCCAGCGCCCGCGGGCGAGCCTGCCATCCAAGTGCAGGGTTCCGGAACGACGTAGCGAGATTAGCCACCGAGACACCGAGGGCACCGAGGAGGACAAACCGTGGATTGGTTCCCCTTCCGGCTCGGTGATCTCTGTGCCTCGGTGGCCAGAAATCCTGGCCTTATTGCAGGTTCAGACGCAAGAGCAGCTCGATCCGGCTGCGATTGCTGCCGGGCGCTTGGCGTCCGAAGTACTGGCGGTTGGGCTTGTGGCTGAACAAGCCCAGGTCCACGCGGCCATCCAGAAACGAATGCAACATGATGCCGCGGTAGATATTGAAGAAGTCTTTCTCGTAGCGAAAGATCCGGTACTGGAAGTTCATCGAGCGGATGACGCCGCGCTCGCTGAGGTACTTGTCCTGGTTCATGGCCTGAGCCAGTTCGCTGACGGCTCCGACAAATCCCATTTGGCCGGGTTCGGGAGGCCGCCAAAACACGCGGCCCTCGGGAGGCGGCTGGCGGGCGGGTTCCAGTTTCTGGGCCAGCAGCGGTTCGGCGGCGAGGGAAAACACGGCCAGCAGAAGCGCCTGCTGTACCGCGGTTCTGCAATTCATGGTACTTCCCCAGTCTGGCGCGATTCCTGTTGGCGCGGCCGGCCGAACGGGTACAGTATACACCTGGAATGGTCCAATTCCTATACCTGACGACCATCGGCCGCAAGTCCGGTTTGCCCCGCGAGATCGAGATCTGGTACGTGGAGTTCGAAGGGCGGTTCTACGTCCTGGCGGAGATGTATGAGACGGCCCACTTCGTGCAAAACATCCGGGCCAATTCCAAGGTCAGCCTGCGGATCGCCGGACAGACCTTCCCGGCCACCGCCCGCATCCTCGATCCGAACGCCGACCGCGAACGGTGGGAACAAGTGCGTACGCTGGGTGAAGAGAAATACGGTTGGGGCGACGGCCTGCCGATCGAGTTCACTCCGGATCTCCCGGCCTAGAAAGCTATACTAAAGCTTCATCCCCATGAGCACTGCTGCCGCCTCCCGGACGCCGCTGGTCGAATCCCTGTTGCGGCGCTACGCGCATTTGCCCCCCGAAGCGATCATCAAGGAAGATCTGCTGCGCGGCGGCGTGACTTTCAGTCCTGAAGCGCTGGCCGTAGCCGACCAGCACCAGCGCAAGGCTTACTTCATCTTTTCGTTCGACATGGTGCCGTTTGAGAAGATGGAAGGCCGCGAGTATCTGAAGGCGCCCGAGGAGATGTGCCTGGAAGGCGGACCGATGAACTTCCGGCGCACGATCGTTTCGGTGCGTCTGAACCCCAGTTCGCCCTATCAGGTGGTAGAAGACGGCGGCGCCTGCTTCCTGGAACTCGAAGGCGCGCGACTGTGCGGCGTCGGCTTCCGCGCCAAGCCTGCGTACTACCAGAAGAATCTTGCCAACGGGAAGCCGCTGATCGAGGTGGCGCCCAACATTGAATGGGGCTATCTCATCTACCTGACGGTCTACCGCATCTGCCAATACTTCGGCAAAGAAGAAGAGTGCCGCTTCTGCGACATGAACGAGAACTACCGCCAGCAGATTCAGGCGGGCCGCCCCTACACCGCGGTGAAGTCGGTGGAAGACGTGGTCGAGGCCATGGGCATCATCGCCGAAATGGATTCCGACAGCCGCGCTTACACCATTACCGGCGGCAGCGTCACCAGCCAACTGGCCGGGCTGAGCGAAGTGGATTTCTACGCGCGTTACGCGGAAGCTATCGAGAAGCGCTTCCGCGGACGCTGGATCAGCAAGATGGTGGTGCAGGCTCTGCCCAAGGACGAGGTCCGCAAGTTCAAAGACGCCGGCACGCAGATCTACCATCCCAACTTCGAGATCTGGGACAAGGATCGCTTCGTGCAAATCTGCCCGGGGAAGAACCGCTATGTGGGCCGCGACGAATGGATCAAGCGCATCCTGGACGCCGCGGAAGTCTTCGGCCCTGGCAACGTGATCCCCAACTTCGTCGGCGGGATCGAGATGGCCCAGCCCTATGGTTTCGCCAGCGTCGACGAGGCCATCGCTTCCACGCGTGAGGGTTTGGAGTTCTTCATGTCGCACGGAGTGGTGCCGCGCTTCACCACGTGGTGTCCGGAGCCCAACACCGATCTCGGCGACGCCAATCCGGAAGGAGCGCCGCTCGAATACCACGTGCGACTGCTGGAAGCGTGGCGGGACACCCACGCGAAGTACCGTCTGCCGCCGCCGCCCGGCTACGGCGATCCCGGCGCTGGACGCGCGGTGTTCTCGGTGAGCGCGTTCATGGATGTGGTGGCGGATGCCTAAGTGGATGGACGCGATCGAGAAGATGGTGGCGGGCAAAACG
>CAYPHP010000331.1:0-5269 GCA_964410045.1 uncultured Acidobacteriota bacterium
CGCAACGGGTGCACAGCGACTTTCACGCCCTGTGGATCAATCCGGCAAATTCCGATCACTTGATCGCGGGCACCGACGGCGGGATCTACGACACGTTCGACAGCGGACGCGCCTGGCGGCACATCGATAACATTCCGCTCGGCCAGTTCTACGAAATCGCCTACGACTTCCAGAAGCCGTACCGTCTGTGCGGCGGCCTGCAGGACAACTACTCCTGGTGCGGTCCCAGTTCCACCACACAGCAACTGGGCGCCAGCAACGATGACTGGTTCACCGTGCAAGGCGGCGACGGCTTCTACAACCGCATCGATCCGCGCGAGCCGCACATCATCTACTCGGAGTCGCAGGACGGCAACCTGTCGCGCCGCAACCTGAAGACCAACGAAACCCGGTCCATCCGTCCGCAGGAAGACACCGACCAACCGCCGCGTTATCGCTTCCAGTGGAACTCGCCGCTGCACATCTCGACGCACGACAACAAGACCATCTATTACGGCGGCAACTTCCTGTTCAAGTCCAAGGACCGCGGCGACAACTGGGAGCGCTTGGGCGGCGACCTGACCACAGGAGCCGACCGCAACAAGCTGGAGATCATGGGCAAGCCGGTGGACCGCAACACGCTGTCGCGTCACGACGGGGTGCAGAATTGGCCGTGCATCACGGTGATCGCCGAGTCGCCGGTCAAGGCCGGCATCCTGTGGGCAGGAACCGACGACGGCAATGTGCATGTCTCCCGCGATGACGGCAAGACCTGGACCAACGTCGTTGGCAAGATCCCCGGCGTGAAGAAGGGCGCTTACGTCAGCCGCATCGAGACGTCCTACAAGGAAGAAGGCACTGCCTACGTCGCCTTCGACAATCACCGCAGCGGCGACTATGCGGTGTACATCTACATCACCAAGGATTACGGCGCCACGTTTACGCGCATTACCAACGGCATCCCTCCGGAAGCCGGCACCGTGCATGTGGTCCGCGAAGATCCCGTCAATCCAAATCTTCTCTTCGCGGGAACCGAATTCGGGTTGTACATCACCTTCGATCGCGGAGCCAACTGGCGGCGGATGAAGAACGGCCTGCCCACCGTGCCGGTTTTCGATCTCCAGATCCATCCGCGCGACCACGACTTGATCGTGGCCACGCACGGCCGTTCGATCTACATTATGGACAACATCAGCGCGCTGCGAGGACTGGACGATCAAACGCTGTCGGTGGAACTGAAGGTGCTGCCGACCAGGCCGGCCGTGGCCTACCGCATGACCAACTCGCGGGGCTTCGTCGCATCGCATAGCTTCTTCGCTCCGAACGCTCCCAACGGCGCCACGCTCGATTACTACTCGAAGGCCGGAGGTCCGGTACGCATTACCGTGAAGGACAAGGCCGGCAACCAAATACGTCAATTGAACGCGCGCGCGGAAGCCGGCGTGATCAACCGCGTCGTCTGGGACCTGCGTCATGACAGTCCCGTGCCTCCGGCAGGCGGTCCGGGCGGATTCGGCGGACCCGGCGCTGCGTTTGGCGGCGGCGGTGGCGCGGGAGGTGGCGGCGGTGCAGGCGGCGGACGCGGCGGCGGTCGCGGTGCAGGTGGCGGAGCTGGCGGTGGCGCTGCCGCAGTCGCTCAGGCCGAACCGGCGCAGGCAGCCACAGCGGAAGCGATGGCCGAAGGCGGCCCGCAGGGTGGCGGCGGTGGAGGTGGCGGCGGGTTTGGCGGATTCGGCGGCTTCGCCCGCGGTTCGCTAGTAGATCCCGGCGAGTACACGGTGACCATCACCGCCGGCGGCAGGACCGACACACGTACCGTGATCGTCGAAGAAGATCCCCGCATCGAGCTTTCCACCGAGGATCGCGCCAAGCGCCGGCAAGCGATCACCTCGTTGGCCGCGCTGGCCAAGGAGGCCGATGATTCGCGCCGGAAAGTCGTCGCCATGCGCACAGCCCTGACCAACCTCACCGAGAGTTGGAGACAGGCAAGCGCCCCGCCGGTTCCTGACAGCCTCAAGAAAGTCACCGAGGAGGTCCTGACCAGAGTGAGAACCGTTGCCGGCACATTCGATCAGGGTGCGGGCGGCCGAGGTGCAGGAGGCGGAGGCGGCGCAGGTCCGCCGCTCACCTTCACGCCCCCAACGGTGGTGCAGAAGATCACTCGATTGATGGCGGCGATTGACAGCTACTCAGCGGCGCCGACGACGCGCCAACTGGCCGACATTGAGCAATGCACGGCGCAACTGCGCGGCGGGACCACCGAAGTGGCCAAACTGTGGGACGAAGTGCCCAAGCTGAACAAGCTGATGCTGGAAGCCGGGATCCCGTATTTCAAGCTGGATCTGACGCCGGCTCAGCCGGTCCGCGCGGGAGGCGGCAATGTGCCGTAGTATCAAGCGGCTTCGAATTCCGGAGCATCATGCGAGCGAGGAGGAGATCCGCGCCGCTGCGCTGCAGTTCGTGCGCAAGGTCAGCGGATTCCATCACCCGTCGAGCGCCAACGAGGCCGCGTTCCAGCATGCCATTGACGAGATTACCGGCGCCACGCAACGCCTGCTGGAACGCTTGCCGGCCGCACGAATTCGTCCGCCGGCTGTCACGGTAGAGGAGCCAGCAATTCAGTAGTCGTTCCCTTGCGGCTTTGCGCGAGACTACTTCGAGAAGCGCGCCACAAAGCCGCCGCCGGCGCGCAGTTCTATCGCCAGCGTATCGCTCCGCTTGTGTGTGGTGTTCTCGACGCGTACCGCGGCGTCGTCCGTGGGATCGTCGCGGACCAGCGCGGCTTTGTAAGTGCCATCGCCCAGGAACGACAGCGGCACTCGAATGGTCTTGGCCTGCGGGCCGCACATCACTGCCAGGATCCAGGTATTGCCGGTGCGTCGCGCGTAGGCCGCCATCTCGCCGATCTCCGAATCGGGTAGCACGATGGTCTCGTCCCATACCGCCGGGATGCTTTTGATCACGTCGACGGCAGGGTTGCTCAAAATGCTCTGCGGATTCGCCGCGATGGTCAGCAGCGGACTGGCGTAGACCGCCAGACTGGCGATCTGGTGGGCCACGGTCGAGTCCCGGCGGCGCTCCGTAAAGATCATCGTCGTGTAATCCGCGGGTCCGGCCAGATAGCGCGTGAACGGCAGGATGGTCTGGTGACGGGCGCGGTCGCGCAGCCCGCTCGATTCCATACCTCGGATGCCCTCGCGGACCGCCTCATTGGGCCAAGTGCGTTCCCGGCCGGTGGGCTTGTTTGATCCGTGGAAGACAAGCTGGACGTGATTCTCGGCGGCCCTCCGCAGCAGGATTTCGTAGAGATCAATAAGTTCCTTGGCTTCATGATCGAAGAAGTCGATCTTTGCGCCAACCACACCCAGGTCGCGCAGCATCTTGAAGAACTCGTCCTGCGCCGCCGGAGTCCGAAGCTGGTTGCTGTGCTTCCAGAACCAGAGGCCGACGCCCTGCTGCCGCGAGTAATCCACCACGGCCTTGCGCTCCTCCATGGTCCAGCGGCTCCAGAAGCCTTCAATCACATGGTGCTCGTAGCCGAGCTGCCCGGCCATGCGAGAGAACTCCTTCATGCCGTCGATGGTGTTAGGAGCGCCGCCATCAACGTAGCGCCACACCGCGCGACCGCGCTTGATCCATGAGGTCTTGATTCCGTCGGGAAAGAGTTTCGGATCGGGAGGCGGGCACAGGTTCGGCAGGATGGTGCTGTTCACCAAGGTATTCAGGTCGCTGCCGATCATCACCACGCGCCACGGCGTGGTGATCGTGCCGGTGATTGCGGCGGCCTTGCCGAGCCGCTTGCCTTCGTCCCTGCCATAGCGTAATTCGAACGGATAGTTCAGCGGATGGCGGTGCCCCAGACCCACGATCCATCCGCGCTTGCCGTCGGCCTCCAGGCCCATTCCGGCGTAGTTCACAAGGTTGGCTTCGGTGATGGAGGCATAGCCGCCGTGCGGAAGCTTGAAAGTCAGCGGCGTTTGAGCCCATTCGCCGGGCTGGACTTCGGAGACATCCTTCTTCACCATGTTCGCTTCATAGTGCCCGTCGGCCAGCCCGCCGTACCAGACGGTCGATCCGGCCGGGAGATTGAAGCTGGTGTATTCATCCGGTACGCGCGACGCGTTCTCTTCTCCGGCGATCACGTGCCGAAACGCCGCGCCGTCATTGAACACCCGAATCTCGAGGATGAAGCTGGTCATGGTCAGATCGTTGACCAGCGAGATGCGCGCTCCGTTGCTTTGGCTCGTGGCGATGCTCTTCACGCCATGCCACGGATACGTCTCCGCAGAGTCGTATCGCTCCACGTTGCCGATGACCACTCCCGTGGAAAGATCGTAACCATCCACCAGCATGACCATCGGAGAAGGCTCGATCACCGTGGCCTCGGCCCTGGTGACCGTGAACGTCAGGCGCTCGGCATTCGGCAAGACCGTGAGCTTCACCTTGCCGTCAGGGCTGGCCACCTGGACTTGCTCCATGCGCACTCGCTGCGAGCGGCGTGACCGCGGCGGTTGCTGCGTCGTCGCCGGGGGAGCGGTCTGCGCGAGGATCACTCCTGTAAGACAAAGAACAAGGCCGAGCCTAACGATTCTGGACATGTCTGTTTCTCACTTCCCGATCGCGAGCAGATGGCCGGCCGTGCGGAAGTACCAATTACCGTCGACCAAGGCGGGCGTCGCCAGGGTCTGCTCCCCGAGTTGGTTCACGTGCAGGAGCTTGAACTCCGGTCCGGCCTCGACGACGAACGTGTCGCCCTCGTCGTTGGTGATGAACACTTTGCCATCCACGACGACGGGAGACGCCGAAAAGCTCTCCCGCCGCGCTTCGCCCAACCGGCCTTGCCACACCGATTCGCCGGTCTTGGCGTTCAAGGCCGTAACAATCGAGGTCATGTCATTCACCAGGTAGATCTGGTCGCCGTAGACCAGCGGCGAGGGAATGAACGGCGATCCGCGCGGCGTCTGCCAGGCGATGTGCGTCTCAGTGACGTCGCCCGAGCCGCCCGGCTTGATGGCCAGGGTTGGACCGGCTCGCCCCGCGGAGCAGTAGACCAATCCATGTCCCACCGCCGGAGTGGGAGTTACTTCCATAGTCGTGCCCTTGGCGCTCCACAACTCTTTCCCGGTGTCAGGATCGTAGGCGCGTACCGCGAACTGGCCGTTGACGATGATCTCGTCGCGGTTGCCCACGCGGATCGCTGCCGGCGTTCCCCAGCCGACTTTCTCCTGCCTCGGCGTCTTCCACAGCACCTTGCCGGTCTTCGCTTCTATGGCGGCCACAAAGGAATCCG
>CAYPHP010000332.1:0-5249 GCA_964410045.1 uncultured Acidobacteriota bacterium
GCCCTCCGCCCATCACGGCCACACGAGAGCCGTCGTCCAGTTTCGGACCCGAGGACCGTATGTTCATGACGTGCCTTTAACTCTCCGGACAAACATCAGTGCGTGTCAAAATCGCAGAAAGAAGACTCTGAAGTCACGTTTTCCCAGTCCCCTCTTCTGCAGCAATCAGCGGATTACGAAAGCTGGCGGGCGGATATCTCCGGAGGCGCTTCTTCCCAGGTTGTGAGACTTCGTCTCGAACGATGCATCCGCCAAAGTACCAGGTAGCCGAAGGCATAGATGAACACCGCCCACATGGCCCCATAAAAGATGAGGAACGGCAAGGCGATACTGGCGGAGGGCCCCGGATCGATCAGCACACCGACCTTCGGCAGAGTGGGACTGGGGCGTGAGCCGAAGTCCACCAGCACCTCGGATACGCTGGCCTCCTGCGCATCGTTGCCGGGAAACGCCACGCGCAGAGGATACTGTCCGTAGCGCCGGTCCTGGATTACCAAACGCGCTTTCCCCGATCCGTCCGTCGGCCGGTTTCCAAAATCCAGTGTGCCGAACGTCGTTTTCAAGGAAAAGCGAACAATCTGGAAGGAAACGGCGAGCCCCGCCTGATCCTGCAAGGTCGCGGTTACATCGATGGCCGGGGTGGGTTCTTCCTCGATGGGTATATGCCCGCCGGAGAAGAGGGGCCCCAATACAGGGGAGGCGAGCAGGGACGTCGGTGGGGGAAGGGCGGCACTGGAGCCTGGATCCTGCCGTGAGGCTTGCTGCGCTGTGGTGACGGGCACAGGCCGCCACTCGACGGACAGCTTGGTGACAGTGGCCCTCTTGGTCGCGCTCTTACCTGCGGCTACGGCTGTCGTCGAAGGAAAGACGAGGATCGCGAGAAGCACGCCGGCAGTCGGGAAGGCGGTGCGCCAAGCCGGATACGGCTGGGCACCGGTCTCGGCGACCGGACTGGTCCGCTCGGCCTCGTCCTCGCGTGTCTCCCAAATCGAAACGATAGGGAAGAGCTTGGCCAGCAGCGAGTAGATCAGCAGGAAGCCGGCAAAGCCAGCCGCCGTTATGGACCACTCCACCCAAGTCGGTTGGTAGTGGGCCCACTCACCGGGTACGCCCTGAATGGGAAGATAGGGAGTGCCCATGGTGGGGACCACAATCAGGTAGCGCTTGGCCCACGCGCCGGCGATGACCAGCAGCGAGGCTAGTGCCACACCCGGCATCACCAGGTGCTTGTAGCGCCCGATTCCCAGCACAGCCATCATTAAGAGTAATGGAATCCCTACACCAATCCCCTGGACACTCCAGAACGAGAAAGCGTAATCACCCCACAGCAACCGCTCCACCAGATGCTTCTCCATGCCCTGGAACTTGTAGCCCACAGTGAGATACTCGTTGACGTTGAAGTAGGCGTAGAGCAACGCGAAGGTCAGCAGGAGTAGTCCCAGGTTCCGGAAGTGCATGGGCTGAAGGTAATTCTCTAAACGGAAGACTCGCCGGAGCACATACATGGACAAGATGACAGACGCGGTCCCGGAAAAAATGGCGCCCACCACGAAGTAGGGTCCGAAGATGCTGCTGTTCCATCCTGGCCGCAGAGTCATGGCAAAGATCCAAGACACTACGGTGTGTACGGAAACAGCCAGCGGAATAATCATCACGGCCATGATGGAAATGGCTTTGTCGAGCAAGCGGACCTCTTCGGCGCTGCCCGTCCAGCCTAGCGATAACAGCCGGTACAAGCGCCGGCGCCACGCCGAGAATACGTTGTGCTTTGCCAGCAACCCCAGGTCGGGGATCAAGGGGAGGTAGAAGTACAGTACGCAGCCGGTCAGGTAAGTGCATACCGAGAGGATGTCCCAGAGAATCGGGGACTGAATGCGTCCGTGAAGAATCAGGTTGAACATGCGCTCCGGGCGGCCCAGATCCGCGACCACCATCGGCGCCCCGATGCACAGGGCGAAGACGGTGATACCCTCGGCCATTCGGGTAATCGGCCGCCGCCACCCGGCATCGGTGACTCGCAGGATGGCGGATATCAACGTGCCGGCATGACTGATACCGATGAAGAAGACGAAGTTGGTGATGTACAGACCCCAAGACACATGGTCTCGCATTCCGGTGACGATAAGACCCTGGCGGAACTGGTGCGTGTAGGCCAGCAGTCCCCACAAGACCACCAAGGACAACGCGCCAACCCATAGGTAGAAACGCCAAGTCGTTTCGGTAACGGACTTCAGCAGATTCGCTTCGCGGTCGGACATCAAAGGCCCCCTGCCACAGCCGTGGCTTCGTGGCGGTGCTTCTCCTGCGGAGAGGGATACTTGCGGCTGGCCGGCGGCAAGTAGTAGACACGAGGCTCGGTTCCGAGATCCTCCATAAGCCGGAAGGCGGCTCCCCGCTGGGCAATCTTGCTGAGTTGGATGGTTTCGCCTTTGCGGTTGGCCACCGCGTCTTCGAGCTGATCGCCGAAATAGACGGCTCCCATGTCGCAGGCCTGAGCGCACGAAGGCAGTTGTCCCTCGCGGAGCATGTGCGAACAAAAGTCGCACTTCTCCACGACACCCTTGCGGTGTGGATAGCCGACCTCCATCGAATAGGGCCTGGCGGTTTCCTCCGGGGTGTGCGGCGGCTCCCCCCAGTTGAAAGAGCGCGCCGAGTAAGGGCACTGGGCGATGCAGTTGCGGCAGCCAATGCAACGGTCGTTGTCCTGCATGACAATCCCGTCGGTTCGTTTGAATGTGGCTCCTGTGGGACATCCGCGTACGCAGGGAGGGTTATCGCAATGCATGCAGGGGCGCGGCAGGAAATAGGTGCCGGCCGCCGGGTTGTCGTTGACCTCGTAGACCTTGATCCACTCCTGGAACGGCGGCACAAAGTGCATCTGGCGGCAAGCCTTGGTGCAGGCCTTGCAGCCGTCGCACTTCGCCAGGTCGATCACCATCACCCACTTCTGGTTGGTGGGAGCCAGCGAGCGAGCCGGCAACGCGCCGCGGAACATCTGGCCGGCCAGGGTTTTCAGGCCCACAGCAGCCACGCCCACCGCAGCAGCCCCGCGTACCAGGAATTGAAAGAAACCGCGCCGCGATGCCTCCATGGCTCCCCCCTACTTGGTGACGACCAACTTCAGGCGCATATCATCGTGTCCACGGCCGCAATTCACCAGACATTCCACCAGGTACTCGCCGGGTTCGGCTGGGGCAGCCAGAACGAATTCCTGGACACCCTCCTTGAGCCGCACGTCCCAGCCCTGATCCTTAAGTTGCTTGATGGTGAAGCTGTGCACGGAGCCGTCCTTATCCCATTCCGTGCCTTTGCGCGAAGTGACCTTGAAGCGAATCACCTCGTTGGCTTTAGCGGTGATGACCGTGCCCTTTTGTCCGGGAATCTTGAAGCGGTTGTCGCGGTCGGCAATCACCTCAATTGTCCGCGGCTGGCCGGCGAAGGTGGGCACAACCCGTATCACAAGCGACGAACTCAGCAAGACGCAGGCGAGGGCCAGATACCGGAACTTGTTCATAGGATCATTCCTTCCTTTCCATGCCGTCCTCAAAAGCGGTACTCCAATACAAAGGAAAAGACGTGGGCCTTGAAGCCGGGGACCCGGGCTCCCAGAAACACCGAGGTGTTGGTCGAGGAGTCCGCCGGGACCATGTACGGGTTGAGACGATCGATCTGGAAATCCGCCAGGTTGTACTTCTCCAGCCGGTATTCAAAACGCGGATAGAAGTTCTGGGAAGCGCGCACCCTGACAGTCCCGACCACCTGCTGGAACCTCTGGTGGGTATCCGGGTAATTCGATGCAGTGGTCACCAGGAAGCCGGTGCCCGGAAGGCCCGGTGCAACGGTATGGCTGGCCCCTCTGGCCGATGAAACGCTGTAGAAGCTCTCGGCCAGCACCCGGTTGCGGAACAGCGAGGAGTTGATTCCGCCAACCCAGGTATCGGTCCGGTCGCGCAAGTCGCTGGCCCAATCATTACGCGTACTGTCGTTCGCCGCAGCCGTGGCGGAGGGTGGAGTGCGCTGTCGGGAACGCAGCAGGTAGCGTTGTCTCTCGCGGGAATACTCGGCGAACAGCGACCATTCCGGGCGGGGGCTGTAGGAGACGTCCACTCCCATGTTGACATTGATGTCCTTGTACAGGCCGTAGGCCGAGTCCCGGTAGCGATCCTGGTTCGTGCCGCCGAAAATGGAGAAGCTCCAAGCCTGCGTCGGGTCTATTTGCAGGAGGAGTTCGGCATGATCCCGTCCCCGGCCGGCCTCGTCGAACTTGTACAGGCCTTCCAACTGGCCCATCCCGAAAGGTCCTTCGCCCAAGGGAAAAGACTCCTCGTTGGCATGGTAGTGGTTCGGCCCCCGCTCGGAACGCCGGTAAGAGGTTCGCAGCGTGATCCACTTCCGGGGACTGGAATCGAAGGAGACGCCGGCGGTGTGTTCGCTTGAGATCTCCACGTCACGGTGCTCGCGACCCATGCGCTCAAACTCGTAGCCCACTTTCAAAGACTGGTTCCGCGCAACCTGCCAAGCGGCGTCGAGCCCGAGAGTCTTGCGGTTGTAGCCGTAGGGCAGGCTTCGCCGCGACAGAGCCCCCAGGCTGGAATCGGTGCTGACGTAGCTGGGGAAGACCAGGCTGGGGGAATTGTTGTTCAAGTCATACGACCGGTAGCGCGCCGTCAGCGTCCAGTTGGAGAAGGCGTTGTTGGTGACGGTGTAGTTCATGGCCAGCGTCTGCTTGCTGCCATCCAGGCTATTGGCGGGAAGCGAGGGGACATTGCTTACCGCGCCGTTGATGGTGAAGGGCAGGAAAGCGTCGTTCTGGCGCATCCACCCGGGCACTACACTGGCCATCAGGCGCGTGGAAGCGCCGAGGTTCCAGGCTCCGGCGAGGCTGAAGGTGTGGGCTTGGTTGTCCGGGTACAAATCGATCCGGCCCCGCGATCCACCTCCCGCAGCGTCGGTGGTCCGGAACGGGTTATCCCAAACCAGCTCCCCGATCCGATTCTCAAACAGCGAGCCGTTATAGCCGAACTGAACTCCCCAGTTCTGCTTCCCATACTCGGCGGTGGCTTTCACCTCGTGGGTGCGATAGTTAATCGGTTCGGGCAACTCGATGGAGTTGCTGAAGCCGTTGGTGGTGGTCCCGATTGGCCGCGTCCCGTCTTGCTTGTCCCGCGCGTACTGCAACTGGATCGTCCACGATTCACGAGGGGTAAGGGTGAAGGTCCCTGTGCCACGTTCCCTCTGGAGGGAGGGAT
>CAYPHP010000333.1:0-5246 GCA_964410045.1 uncultured Acidobacteriota bacterium
GAGCACAGGCCCACCCCTTCCCAGCCCACGAACATCACCAGGAAGTTGCCCGCCAGCACCAGCGTGAGCATGAAGATCGTGAACAGGTTCAAGTAGCAGAAATAACGGTAATAGCCGCCCTCGTGAGCCATGTATCCGGCGGAGTAGATGTGGATGAGCAGGCCCACTCCGCTGACCACCAGGGTCATGATCATGGAGAGGGGATCGAGGTAGAAGCTGAATCCGGCATCGAACTTCCCGGCGGCGATCCAGGTGCCCGCGCGCTCGACAGCAGGATGTTCGAAGGAAACGGTGAAGAAGAGATAGACGGCGTAGAGAAACGCCAGCGCGACGCTGCCGATGGCCACGGTATGCACGAATCCGCGCGACGGCAGTTCTGCATGTCCGCCTTCATGTCCGTGTGCCGCCAGGGCAGGGGCGTGTGCCGCATCATGCCCGTGGCCGTGACCGGCACCCGTCACCTGTGACCCGCCACCGGCCCGCGCTTCGCGCGGGCCAAAGAATCCATTGATCGCCGCGCCGGCCAGCGGCAGCATGGGGATGATCCAGAGATTGTGGCTGGCTTCCATCAGAATTTCATCAGGTCAATGTCATCCACGTTCAGCGACTGCCGGTTGCGGTATACCCGGATGATGATGGCCAATCCGACGGCGGCTTCCGCCGCGGCCACCACCATCACGAAGAACACGAACACCTGGGCATGGACGCTGCGCAGCAGATAGCTGAAGGCCACAAAGCTCAGGTTCACCGCGTTCAGCATCAGCTCGATGGACATGAACACGGTGATGATGTTGCGCTTGAAAACAAAACCGGCCGCGCCCATCACGAACAGGATCGCGCTCAGCCCCAGGTACCAACTGATGGGAACCACTTAGGATTTCCTCCGCGCCAGCACGACCGCGCCCATGATGGCCACCAAGATCAACACCGAGGTGACTTCGAAGGGCAGGATGTACTGGTTGAACAGCAGGTTGCCCACCTGCTTCACGTTGTCGGCGGCGTGCGTGCCCACTTGCGCCACCATGGCGGCCGGATACTCCTGCCGCAGCATGGCCATCATCTGGAGCAGCAGGAGGAACAACAACGGCAGCCCCAGAAAGCGGGCCATTCGCGAGCGACCAGTAGCGGCTTCTTCCTCCACGTTCAGAAGCATCAGGGTGAAGATGAACAGCACCATGATGGCGCCGGCGTAAACGATCACCTGGACCGCGGCGATGAACTCCGCGCCCAGCAGCAGGTAGAGCGCGGCCAGCGCACCCATCACCGCCACCAGTGAAAGCGCGCTGTAAATCGGATGGCGCTGGCGCAGCAGGTTGGCCGCGCCAACCACGGCGATGGTCGCGAAGATTAGGAAGAGCGCCTTATCCATAACGGCTTACTTGCCCGTCCCCAATGCCACAATCAATCCCGTAATCAGGACATTGGCCACCGTCACCGGCACCAGGAACTTCCAGCCGAAAGACATGAGTTGGTCGTAGCGGAAACGGGGCAGGGTCCAGCGCACCCAGATGTACAGGAACAGGAAGCACGCTACCTTGGCTACGAACCAGAAGATTCCTGCGCCCGGTTCGCGAATCGGTTCCCACAAGAACGCCAGCCCAACCAGCGCCACGATGGTCGCGAAAACTTTCAGCACGATCTTCTCGCTGAGACGCTCGTCGGGCCGGAACGACTGCCAGGCGATCCAGGCAGCCACGCCCAGCAACGCGACAACGGGAAAATACTGGCCGGCCGGACCGGGAATCGGTGACATCCATCCGCCGAGGAACAACGTCGTGGCGATGCACGCCGCCGTGACCATGTTGGCGTATTCCGCGGTGAAGAACATGGCGAACTTCAGGCTGCTGTACTCGGTGTGGAATCCGGCCACCAGTTCCGCTTCCGCCTCGGGCAGGTCAAAGGGGATGCGATTGGTCTCGGCGAAGGCCGCGATGATGTAACAGACGAATCCGACGGCCTGAGGGATGACATTCCACTTCGGAATCACGCCCAGGTAGTAGCCGCCCTGCGCCTGCACGATGTCGCGCAGGCTGAGGGTATTCGCCAGCAGCAGCGGACCGACCAGGGAAAAGCTCAGGGCCAACTCGTAGCTGACCATCTGCGCGGAGCTGCGCAATCCGCCGTAGAGCGAATACTTGCTGCCCGACGACCAGCCCGCCAGCGAAATGCCGTAGACACCCAGCGAGGTCACCGCCAGGATGAACAGCAGCCCGATGTTCAGGTCGGTAATCTGAAGCCACGTGGTCTCTCCGGCCACCGTCACCGAATCGCCAAATGGGATCACGGTGATCGAGAGCAGCGCCGTGACCAGGGCCAGGAAGGGCGCCAGGAAATAGACGAACTTTTGGGCCTGACCCGGCAGGGGGTCTTCCTTGACGATGAACTTGATCAGATCGGCAAGCGGCTGAAGCAGCCCGTGGGGTCCGGTGCGCGTGGGTCCCCAGCGGTTCTGGATGTGCCCGGCGACCTTGCGCTCCACCCATACGGTGTAGGCCAGGGCGGTCAACAGGACGACCAGAACCAGGGCTATCTTTACGACGCTAACGATCAGAAAAGTTAAGTTCATCCCCGCGTTGGCAGCAAAGAAGTTAGCCTACCACAGGCTAAGTCTTTCTCCCCACGAGAATCAACCTTGGCGAGCCGAGTTTGTAGGGCTCGCTCGCCGTGGAACTGAACATGGCCACGGCCTCGAATCCGGCGCCTTGCAGCATCCGCCGCAACTCGGCGACGGTGTACACGTAGCTGGCCGACGGCCGGGTCTCAATCACGCTTCCGCGGATGAACGTGTAGTCGATGTCCACGCGGCTTTCTTCCACCACGTAGCGGCGCTCGCTGAGCATGACGATGTCGCCGATTTGGTACCAGCCGCGCGGTTGCAGAGCCGGCAGAATCGACTCGGCGGCCATGCCGGTTTCGATGGCCAGCCGTCCGCCGGGCTTCAGCGCTCGCGCCAGCCCGGACAGGAACGCCGTCGCGGTCGCATGATCCAGGTAGCCGAAGCTGTTGCCGAAACACAAGGCGGCGTCGAACTCCGCTTCCCGGCTGAAGCGCCGCATGTCGCCCTGGATCCAATCCACGCTGGATGGCTGCGCCTGCGCCAGGCGCAAGGCGTCCTCTGAAATATCGAGACCGGTGACGCGATAGCCGCGCTTGGCCAATTCCAGCGAATGCCGTCCGTGACCGCAAGGCACGTCGAGCACGCGAGCGCCAGGCTCCAACTCCAGCGTCTTGACCAGGAAGTCCACCTCCGCGGCGGTCGTTTCCGGAGTCATCGCCCGGGCCCAAAACTCTACTGCCAAGCCTTGAAAGAACGTCTCAAACCACAGTTGGGATTTCAATTCCTCATCTCCTTGTTGGTGTGATCAGACTGATCCTCTGCCGTAGAGAACGGAGCGGGAAACGAGGCTACTTGGCGGCGATAATCACAGGCGACGGGAGGTATTGTAGCATGTCGGCATGCTTTACCACGGCAAGAGCATCGACCACTGGATGGACGTGATGCGATCCGGTGAGAAGGGCCGCGATGAAGCAGGCGCGGTGTTTCTCTCGATCGGAGCGGCGGCGGTTCCCTCGCTGGTGAAACTGCTGGATCATTCGGAGGCGTCGATCACCCGCGCGTGCGCGGCAAGCACGCTCTGGCTGCTGCGCGAGCGCGCTGCGGAGGCGACCGCGCCACTGGAGCGCATTCTGGCCACCGATCCCGACGTGGTGGTCAGGCTACGCGCCGCCCAGGCGCTCACTGGGATCGCGGGGCCTACTCATTCGGCGGCGGTCTTCTACCTTCGTCAGATGGCGCGATCGCTTGATCCGACTCTGGCCGCGTGGATCAAGCAAGACGCCAGGTTGATCCTGAAGGACGCTGGGATTTCCGAGCAAGGCTAGCGCAAACGCGCCAGCCAAGGACGCAGGCGATCCAGGTTCGCTTGCTGATCAGGCAGCGACTCGGCCAGGGTGAGGGCTTCCTGGATGGCGCCGCGGGCGCCGGCGCGGTCGCCGCGCAATTCGAAGATCTGCGCGCGATTCGTCAGGATTCCGATCTTGCGCGGACCATAAGCCTTGGCCATGGCCCGGTCGGAAGCGGCCAGCGCGTCGTCCAGCTTGCCCATCTCTCGATACAGGACCGCCAACCGCGCGGGAGGGTTGTAATCGTCGGGCAGCGCGGTTTCGGAGGCCTTGAGCGCGGGGACCGCCCGCGCCGGATCGCCCATCGCCAGCGCCGCGCTCACGCGCAACCCGTCGCCGGCGCTGCGCTCTTCCGTGGTTGTGGCGCGTTTGCGTTCGGCTTCAAGGAAATCGAACCACTCCCGCGCGATCTGCTGGGCTCGCGCCTTGTTCCCCTCAGCCAGCGCCAAGGAAACCAGATGATCGTAGATCCCGGAGCGGTCGTCGCTGGGAAGGCCCGGGAGACCGACGGCTTCTTCGGCCAACGGCTTCAGGCGTGAGAGAGCGGCGGCGCGCCACGAAGAGTCGGCGGCCGCGCCCAGCGTGCAGATCAATCCGGTGCTGACCACGTTGGCGAAGGACGCTCCTCGGGGCAGCTTGGGCGCTTCGGACAAAGCGGTGTCGGCGCATTCCTGGCGCATCCGGGCAAACTGCATGGCCCGGAGCAGGGATTCGATCACCCGCGTCCGGCGCTCCCAACCCGGGCCGCCCGCCGCGAGCGCTTGTTGATACTGGACCACGGCGTCGGCCCACTTGCGTTCGCCATTCACACGGTCGGCGCGCGCCAGGATGGCATCGGCCGTCGACGCGCTTCCCGGCGTCTCCATCATTTGCAGCAGTTGAGCGACCGTCGCGCTTCCGTACCAGCGCAGCGTGATCTGTTCGGTCGTCTGATCGACGATCAAGAAAGTCGGCCATGCGGACACCGGATGCTTCGCCAGAAACGCGGCGTTCTTCGATTTCTCGGTATCAACAGAGAGCCAGACGAACCGTCCGGCTTGCTTCGTGAGCGCCGGCGACGTAAAGACGTTGGCGCGCATGAAGCGGCAGGTGTGTCACCACGGCGCCCAGGCTTCGATGAACAGCGGCAGCTTGCGCTCCCGCGCCTGGGCCAGCGCGCGGGGGTAGTCGTCCTCGATGAACGGCAGTCCGCGCTTGGCCGGCTGCGCCGCGAGGGTCGCGGCCAGAAGTGTGACCACGACTGCAGCACCCTGTACACTGCGCATAACTGTCATGCTACCACGAGGGTATCAAGGAGACGCAGATCCTGCTCGAGTCCGGATGAATTCGTCAGACGAGTGCAG
>CAYPHP010000334.1:0-409 GCA_964410045.1 uncultured Acidobacteriota bacterium
AAGTTCGTCAGTTGCCCTTCGGCACTAAGTCCCCGATCGGGCTTGCAGACCGCTTATCAAGCTCTGCGGCGACCGATGTCGCGCAGGCAGTCTCAGCCCGCTGGCTCGCTGCAACGAACACTTTGCCGCCGGTCGCCTCCGCCATGGCGTTCAACTGGCGTGCCGTATCCCGAACCGAGTATCTGGGCTCTTCCAGGCCCAGGGTTTCGCCCAGTCTTACAGTTCGACTCTTCAACCATCTTCCAAGCTTGCCGAAGGGCGCACCTTGGGAGCCATCATAAGCAATGTGGATTGAGTAAACCGTTGTCCTCGAACGCAGAGCCAACTCGAGTAAGCGCGTTGTTGAAATGCTGGTTGGATACAACTGGGCGTGAGCGATGACGACCAGGACGTGAGGACCAGGAGTGAC
>CAYPHP010000334.1:419-5020 GCA_964410045.1 uncultured Acidobacteriota bacterium
GACGGCTAGCCGGGTAAGACCCGCTTCCACAGCGTCTCGCATCGGGGTCCGCGGCCGGACCGGTCTCAAATCGACGTCCGTGGCTCGCCGCGAGAAGCCAAGCTGGAGTGTCGGTTCAGCGTCGAAGTGAACGACCTGGACTGAATGGCAAGCGTCCAGTATCTGCTCGAGTTCAGTCGAAATCCTGCTCGAGGCTTGGCCCGCCCAACCGGCGGCGCCATCGGCTACGAGAACGACCGGGGCCAACCCCTGTTCGCAGGGCGTATGGCGTGGCTGGTGAGCTCGTCGTAGCGTCGCCCCTTGCGCTCCCAGAGCGGCGCTTGCCAAAAGACGAGGAGATGTCCGTACATGTAGCGTCTCCTTGCATCGGGACAATGACATCTGCGGATTCCGGTTGCGACTCTACAGGTTGCACGACGACTGCCACACCTAGGTCGCCAAGTTGGCATCGCAATTGCACTTGATGAGTCGTGATCGGACGAGAGGCGGCAGGAGCAGGACGAAGCATGCCGCAGTGCCAAGAGAAACTCGGTAACGACAGGCCGATACTATTCGTGTCCGCGTCGGAGGAGAATGAACGGACCTTCCGCCTCTACGTTGGAACCCAGCATGCACTGGCGAGCGTGCACCAGATAGCGGAGGCGCGTTTGACCATCCGGGAGTGCCGTCCTCGCCTGGTTGTGTGCGACACCGACGTTGGGGGCCGCGATTCCTGGCGTGATTTGCTCGATCCATTCGACCCGGCAGGGTTCGTGCTCAATGTCGTCTCCAAGCATGCGGATGACCGGCTTTGGGCTGAAGTTCTGAGCTTGGGCGGCTACGATGTGCTCGCCGCACCTCTGCAACAGCACGAAGTCCTGAACGTCATCTCGGCAGGGCTTCGGAAGGCCGGCGCGATCGAGCAGTCGGGTCTTGGAACCCAACGGGCTTCTCGGGCGGCGGGCTGAGAGAGAGGTGGAACCATCAGGAAAGCGAATCTTATGATTCAGTTTGTTGTGTGTTTGGCCCAGCCAAAATCGCCTGCGAGAGCGCCGGGCTAGAACGGGAAGGGCTCGACCTTTGACGCGACACCCCGTTCGGCTTCAGGGACGGATTTGACAAACCGCCCACACCTATTGCGTGGTTGGAGCGGAGGTGTTGTGCGAGGAATCGGGCAAGCAATCTGAAACGTTGGGTAACTATCGCTCTGCACGAACTCGGCGGTAGCTTCGAGGTTGTCGTTCGCCGGATTGGGGCCACACATGCTCTCGTCTCGTGCTTACCTGTTTCGGGACCAGGGGGACTGAACCCCAAAAATGAGACAGCCGAAGTTGCTACACGGGCCGGGAAAGTACGAGGCAAGTGGGCAAGAAGAAGGTTAACAAGTATCCGAAGGCATTCCGTCAGATGGCGTTGGAGAAGCTGAAGACCTGGGAATAATCGGCGTAGGCAATCATCGCTATACTGACTTGCTGCGGATCCCGCTCAGTACCGTTGACCAGAACCGCCTTGAAATCGGCAATCGATCGGCCGCCTTCCTGCTGGGAATGATTAAGGGCGTGCGGGACGGTAGTAGTACGGTCACGTACGTGGAACCCAAGCTCATTGCTCGTGAATCCACTCTTCGGCGAGCGCACGCTGGACGCAGTTCGCCACCGCAACGATGAGCCAAACGCTCAAACGCGCCAGGCTCGTCCTGATTCTCCCTGGACGGCTCAAGCCTCCGTTGTTTCGGAAGGCCAGAATTGGGCCGAAGGACCGCCTTGTTAGGTGCACAAAGACGTCACCGTTCGGTGACCAGCAAGAGCACGTCTGATGAAGCTGGGATTATCGTCGCCGGTCTAGGTCTGGATGGGCATGCCTACATCCTTGCCGACCGTTCCCGGCGCGATACGCCCAAAGGCTGGGCGACCGCCGCGGTGACGGCCTACCGGGAGTTCAAAGCGGATCGCTTGGTCGCCGAGGTCAACAATGGCGGTGAGATGGTGGAATTGACGATTCGAACCGTGGATCGAAACATAGCGTACAAGTCTGTGGTGGCTTCGCGGGGCAAAGTGACGCGAGCCGAACCCATCTGCGCACTCTACGAGAAAGGCTGGATTCACCACGTCGGGGACGAACTCTGCGCGCTAGAGGATGAACTTGTTTCCTGGGTGCCCGGTGATCCCAGTCCTAATCGCATTGACGCCTGTGTTTTCGCCTGCACCGAATTGCTGTTGCATTCCACCCGGTTGGGGCTGCTGGAATATCTTAAACACGAGAAAGCCAAAGCCGAGGGCTACGGCAACAAGCGCGTCGAGTCCACCGACGAACCGAAGGCTTGCCCGTCCTGCGGTAGCGTGGCCATCGTGCGCCTCTACCAGGGCATGCGGTGTAACCAATGTGGCCTTCAGTTCAGTGAACCTCCGGTGAAGCTGCCAGGACCGACGCGGCGAGAGGTGCTAGCCGCACTCCCATCGACGGGAAACCGAAGCCGGTTCTTCTAAGAGATCGTTACCGAGGCGAGCACGCCGCCTCGCCGACTACCGGGCCACTCCACTGACTAGTTAACAGGAATCGTGTGACATGACCGGACGGTGACGTCACTCGGAAGTTAAGTTCTTGGAGTAAGTTAGCGGAAGGTACTCGAGACCAGTATCCGCTACCCCACTGAATTGCGTTTAGGATGTCAGTAGCCTGAGGCAGGATTGCAAGGTGCGGTGGTTCACCTGGATTAGACTCTGCGCCGCCGCCATCCAGCATCCTGATACTGCGGCAATCACGACGGTACTGATTCGAACAGACAGCCTCATGATGATCCCCTCCGGCAGCCGGGTGCGGACGCTCCCGCCTCACCGGCTTCTCATACTACCAGTTATCGCTAACTATGGCGTAGAATGTGCGCTACGGAACCAAAGGGGGGGCCATGCGACGCCGAGACCTTCTGAAGACCACCGCCTTCAGCGCCTTGCTGGCGCGGGGCTTGACCGCAGAAGCCACGCAGCGAGCCGCGCCCAATGACCGGATCGGCGTGGGAATGATCGGAGTGGGAAACTTCGGCCTTGGGAGCAACCTTCCCGACTTCCTGAAGAATCCCGATGTCGACGTAGTGGCGATCTGTGACGTCTACCAGCCGAATCTGGAAAAAGCGGTGGGCCTGGCCGGGAGCAAGGCCAAGCGTTATCGCGACTACCGGCGCCTGCTCGAAGACCGCGACGTGCAAGCCGTGGTGATCACCACGCCGGAGCACTGGCACGCCATCATGTGCATCGATGCCTGCGACGCCGGCAAGGACGTCTACGTCGAGAAGCCGATGGCCCACAACATTCGCGACGGCCGTCTGGCGGTGGAGGCCGCGCGGCGCAACAACCGCGTGGTCCAGGTGGGCACTCAGCAGCGCTCCGGCGCGCATTTCCAGCGGGCCGTCAAGTACGTTCAGGACGGCCGGATCGGTGACGTGCACTTCGCGAGCTGTTGGAATCACTCGCCGCGCCCCGGGCCGCTGGCCCAGGTGACCGGAGGTCCGCCGGCCGGCCTCGATTATGAGCTGTGGCTCGGACCCGCGCCCAAGCTCCCGTATTCGGAGGTGTTCGGCGGCGGACGGCGGACGAATTGGGATTTCTGGGGCGGCATGATCACCGAGTGGGGTTCGCACCTGGCGGACATCATTCTGTGGGCCATGAAGGTCCAGGCGCCGCAGAGCGTAGTCGCTGCGGGAGGCCAGTTCTTCCGCAAGGCCGGCGAGATCCCCGATACGCTGCAAGTCACCTACACTTATCCCAACTTCCTGTTCCACTACTCGGTGTTGAACCACAGCACCTACGGCCTGAACGGCGATCCGGGCGCGGCGCGCTTCGGCAGTTTCGGCATGCAGTTCCAAGGAACCAAGGGAACGCTGTTCGTGGACCGCAGTGGATTCCGGATCACACCGCAACCCATGCGGCGGGAGGAACCGAATCAACCCCCGCCTCCCCCAAACACCGATAGCCGCGCGCCAGGCTTCTACTACACCACGGAGATTCAGCCTGAGGTGTCCGACAGCTCCGTGCAGCACTGGCCGCACGTGCGCAACTTTCTCGATTGCGTGAAGAGCCGGAAGCGCCCGATCGCGGATATCGAGGACGCCCACTACACCAATACCGTGTGCCGGCTGGGGAACATCGCCTACCGCGTCGGGCGGAGGATCGTTTGGGACAGCGGCAAGGAGCAGGCGGTCGGAGATCCGGAAGCAAATAAGCTCGTTGTCGGCGAGTATCGCGATCCGTGGAGGCCAAAGGGACTATGAGAGCCCTGGCGATTTGTGCGCTGGCCGTGAGTCTGGCGCCGGATGGCGGCAGCCTGCGCTTCACCAAGAAGCATCTGATGGTCGGCCCATACGAAGGCTGCACGACCGGAGACCTCAATCGAGACGGCCACGTGGACCTGGTCTGCGGACCATATCGCTTCGAAGGTCCCGACTTTGTGCCGCGCGCCTACCGGCCGAATCATCTGGCTGCCGGATACTTGCGCACCAACAGCGAACACATTTACGACGTGGATCGCGACGGCTGGCCGGACATCATCAGCGGCGGATGGAACGAAGATGGGATCTACTGGTTCCGGAATCCGGGCCGCAGCGCGGAGGAAAGGGGCAAACGCTGGGA
>CAYPHP010000334.1:5030-5237 GCA_964410045.1 uncultured Acidobacteriota bacterium
CCGGCTGCTCAGCAAGACCCGCGGACACATGGAGATGTTCGCCTTGCACGACTTCGACGGCGACGGCGTTCCCGAACTCTACTCCGCCAATTATCGGAAAGAAGAGCCGCTGGAAGTCTGGCGATTCGCAAAGGGTCCGGCCGGGGAGCCGGTCCTCAATCCCTTCGTGCTGGGCGCGGAAGGCGGCGGACATGGGTTCGCCTTCGG
>CAYPHP010000335.1:0-5225 GCA_964410045.1 uncultured Acidobacteriota bacterium
TTCGCCGCCCCAGACCTGGCCGTCCGTTCCGTACCCTGTGCCGTCCAGCGCGATGCCCAGGACTTCGCCCTCCAGGTGGTTTTCCGCCATGCAACTGGCCACGTGGGCATGATGATGCTGCACACCCACGTGTTTCAACCCGGCCTGCTGGAGCGCCCACTGTGTGGAAAAGTAGCGGGGATGCAGATCGTAGGCCACTGTCTGCGGCTCGATTTCCAGGATGCTCTTGAAGTGCTGCACAGCTTCTTCGAAGAAGCGATAGCTCTCCAGGTTCTCCAGGTCGCCGATATGCTGGCTCAAAAAGGCATGGCGGCCCCTGGTCAGGCAAATGGTGTTCTTCAACTCTCCGCCAACGGCCAGGATCGACGGCACGTCGCGTTCGAGATGAACTGGCGCCGGGACGTAGCCGCGGGACCGCCGCCACAGCCGCGGCCGGCCGAGGCAGAAACGCGCCACCGAATCGTCACTGCGCAGCAGGATGTCGCGGTTGTGCAGCAGGAAGAAGTCTGCGAGTCCTGCGAGACGCTCCAGGGCTTCCCGATTGCCGATGGCGATTGGCTCCTCGCTGAGGTTACCGCTGGTCATCACCAACGCGGGATACTTTCCTGCGTGGAACAGCAAGTAATGCAGCGGAGTGTACGGCAGAAAAGTGCCCAGGGTCCTCTGGAACGGCACGACCTGCTCGGCGATGGGGCAAGATCGCTGCTTCGGCAGAATGACAATGGGCCGCTCCCGGCTGGTGAGCTGTCCCCTGCAAGGTTCGTCTACCTCGCAGAAGCTCTCGACCGCGGCCAAGTCGGCAGCCATGACCGCGAATGGTTTCTCCACGCGCTGCTTGCGCGCCCGTAACCGTTCGACGGCAGCAGAGTTCGTAGCGTCCACCGCCAGGTGGAAGCCACCCAGGCCTTTCACGGCGACCACTGCGCCTTCCTGCAGCAAAGACGCAGACGCGGCTATCGGATCCTTCGCCTCCAGATGTTCACCACTCCGGCTCCAGAGTTCCACGCGCGGTCCGCAATCCCAGCAGGCGTTCGGCTGCGCATGGAAGCGGCGGTCCGCCGGGTCGTCGTACTCGCGCTGGCAGGCCGGGCACATGGGAAAGCAAGACATTGACGTGCGAGCCCGGTCGTAGGGAATGTCGTAGACAATCGTAAAGCGTGGTCCGCAGTTCGTGCAGTTGATGAAGGGATAGAGGTAGCGGCGGTTGGTTGGATCGAACAGCTCGCCCAGGCATTCGTCGCAGACGCTGACGTCCGGCGCGAGCAAGGTGCTGTGTTCGTCGCCGAGGCGACTCGGGAGGATCGCGAACTCGTCGTCCACACGACAAGGCAGCTCACGGACGACCAGGTCCGTGATCCGCGTCAGCGGTGGCGCCTCCACCGCCAGGCGGGCCACGAAGTGTTCGATCCGGTCCGGCGATCCCTGTACTTCGATGGTCACGCCATCGGCGGTGTTCCAAACGCTGCCATCGAGGGCGTCTTGCCGTGCCAGCCGGTAGACGAAAGGCCGGAAACCGACTCCCTGCACGATCCCACAAACGTCGATGGCCTTGCGGATCGCCATATCATGCCGAAACCGGCAGAGGGACCGCAGCGCGGCGGAGCGCGCTGGTCAACCATTTCCGCCAGTCTTCGAGACCGGCGCCGGTTGTGCCGCAGACTTCAATGATCTCGATTCCTGGGTGCACGCATTGGGCATTCTCGCGGACCAGATCCAGACGGAAGGATAGGTGCGGCAACAGGTCGATCTTGTTCAGCAGCAACAGATCGGCCTTGTAGAAAATGGCCGGATACTTGAGAGGCTTCTCCTCGCCTTCGGTAATGCTCAACACTACGACTTTGGCGGCCTCCCCCAGATCGTAGCTGGCGGGGCAGATCAGGTTGCCGACGTTCTCGATGAACAGCAAATCGAGTGTGCCGAGGTCCCAGCCTTCCAACGCGTGTTGGACCATCCGGGCATCGAGATGGCAGGTTCCGCCAGTGGTGATCTGCCGGACCGGGAAGCCGAAACGCGCCAGACGTTGGGCGTCGTTGTCGGTCTGGATGTCGCCGGTGAGCACGGCCACGCGGGCATCCGGAGCCAGACCCTCCAGCGTGCGCTCCAGGAGCGTGGTCTTGCCGGCTCCCGGCGAGCTGATCAGGTTCAGACAGAGAACGCCATGCTGCCGGAAGCGGTCGCGCAACTCGGCAGCGATCCGATCGTTTTCGCTCAGAACCTTCTTCTCCATGGTGATGCGATTCATGCTTCCTCCATCTCGAGATAGATGAGATCCAGTTCGTCCCCTGCGGTAGACTCAATCTGCAGAGCCAGGGAATCCAATGCCGTATCTTTCACCAGGCAGGCAAAGCCAAAGCTAAGAGCGTCCGGAGCGACTCCGGAGAGAGCGCCAATGCGCACACCGACACCACACATCCGCGCGCGGGGGTGCCGGCAGGCTTCCGCCTTCACCTTTTCGAGGATCGCATTGGCGATGCTCAATTCATGCATGGGCTGGTCCTCAACAGATTCGCGGTAATTGCTCGCCCGCCAGCAGGTCCACGATGCGCGTGGTGCCCAGTTGCGTGCGCATGGTCACCAGGCCGGAGTTGTTTACCGCGCCGATGATCTGGGCCTGACGACCGAGCGGATGGGAGCGCATCGCTGCCAGCAGGGTTTGGGCCCCGCCGGTCTCCACGATGGCCACCAGCTTGCCTTCATTGGCCACGTAAAGAGGATCCAGGCCCAGCAGCTCGCAAGCGCCCCGCACCTCGTCGCGGACGAGGATCGCGCGCTCGTCAATCTCCATTCCCACGCGGGATTGCGCAGCGATCTCATGCAACGTGCTGGAAAGACCTCCGCGCGTGGGATCGCGCAGGCACCGAATCGCCGGAGAGGCCGCCAACATGGCGGCGACCAGGGTGTGCAGCGGGGCCGTGTCGCTCTCGATGCAGGATTCGAATTCCAAACTCTCGCGTTGCGCCAGGATAGCGATCCCGTGATCGCCGATGGGCCCGCTGAGCAGCACGCTGTCGCCGGGGCTGGCTTGGTTCGAGGATAGGCTGACCCCTTCCGGCACCAGACCGATCCCCGAGGTGTTGATGAACAGGCCGTCGCCACTGCCTTTCTCCAAGACCTTGGTGTCGCCTGTGACGATCTCCACTCCGGCGGCCGCAGCGGCGCGGTGCATCGAGTCGACCACCCGGCGGAGAACCGCCAAAGGCAGCCCTTCTTCCAGCAGGAATGCGGCGCTCAAGAACAGGGGTCGGGCTCCGCCCATCGCCAGGTCGTTGACGGTGCCGTTCACCGCTAGGGCTCCGATGTCGCCGCCGGGGAAGAACAGCGGCTTGACCACGAACGAGTCGGTGGTAAACGCCAGGCGGGTGCCGTTGACGCAGCAGATGGCCTGATCGTCAAGCCGCTCGAGCGCGGCATTCTTGAGCACCGGCAGGAAAACGTCACGCAGCAATTCCGCGCTTAGCAAGCCACCGCTGCCGTGCCCCAGCAGGACGGTGTCCTTGGCTGGGAGCGAGGCTGGACAGGAGAAACCGCTCTCGCGTGCCGGGTGTCGGGTGCCGGGAGGAGACGTGGATGAAGCCATCTCATGCCTCCTTGGCCACGTCCTGACGGCGGTAGTGATAGTAGGCAGCGCAGGCGCCTTCGGCCGAGACCATGGGGGCGCCCAGCGGATTCTCGGGAGTGCAGCGCGTGGCGAAAGCCGGGCAGTCCAGCGGCTTCAGGAGGCCACGCAGGACCAGTGCGCTGCGGCACTCGGCCGGCTCCTCGGCGGTGAAATCCTGCAAGGCGAAGACTTTTTCCGCGTCGAAAGCGGCGAATTCCGGGCGCAGACGCAGGCCGCTCCGCGGGATCTTCCCCACACCTCGCCATTTCTTGTCGGCCACCTCGAACACGTCAGCCATCAAGCGCTTTGCCGGCAGATTGCCTAAATAACTGACCGAACGGACATACTGGTTTTCTACCTCCGCGCGTCCTTCCTCCAACTGGGCGACCAACATGGCGATGGCCTCCAGCAGGTCTGTGGGCTCGAAACCGCCGACCACGATGGGGACGCGGTAGTCGAGGCAGATCGCCTCGTAGGGACGGCAGCCGGTGATCGTGCAAACATGCCCCGGGGCAATGAAACCCTGCACCCGGTTGTCTGGCGAATCCAGCAGCAGACGAATGGCTGGCGGCACCAGCACCTGCGACACCAGCAGGAAGAAATTCTTCAGGCCTTGACGGCGGGCCTGCCACACGGCCATGGCATTGGCGGGGGCCGTGGTTTCAAATCCGATGGCCAGGAACACCACGCGCCGTTCGGGGTTGGCCGCAGCGATGCGCAAAGCATCCAAGGGCGAGTAGACCACCCGCACGTCGCCGCCGCCGGCTTTGACGCGCAACAAGTCCGAGCGCGAGCCGGGCACGCGCAGCATGTCACCGTAGGATACGAGGGTCACGCCGGGAAGGGAGGCCAGGTACACCGCCTGATCCACGGTCTCCAACGAAGTGACGCAAACCGGGCAACCCGGGCCGTGCACCAGCTCCACTTGGTGAGGAAGCAGCGAGTCGAGGGCGTAGCGCATCAGGGTGTGCGTTTGTCCGCCACAGATTTCCATCAGCACCCAGGGGCGAGTGACGCGGTCGGCGATCCGAGCGGCCAGGCCACGAGCCAAGCGTTCCTGGCGATACTCGTCAAGGTACTTCATGGCTGCGGTTCTTCGCTTTCCCGCAGGCTCAGCTCGTCCAGCAACTGGTATGTGCGTTCGGCTTCCTGGGCATCCACCTTGCTGATGGCAAACCCGACGTGGACGATCACGTAATCGCCGACTGCCGCCTCGGGAACCCAGTCCAGGCAGACTTGCCGGGTGACTCCGCCGAACTGGACGCGACCGGTCCGGAACGGGCCACCGTCCTCGGTGGCCAGAATCCTTCCAGGGACCGCCAGGCACATGGGTCACACTCCTGCAGCGTGGGCGAAGTTGCGGTTCACAAGCGCAAGTCGCTCTTCCATTGAGTGGCACTCGAAGGGCCACGTTCTCGGGTGCGCTTTCTGCACGATTGGGGAGAGACCTGTGGACATTGACCCAGTTTCGTGTGTCAAAACCCTCTTCCCGGCGAACGCAATTGTAGCAAAATGCGGCAGATCTCCGACCGCGATCGAAGCGCGGCGAGTAGGAAACGATACAGAGCCCGCTGGCGCAGACAATCCCAGACGGACGAAGCTCGGCCTGCCGGAAGAAAACCTACGG
>CAYPHP010000336.1:0-5198 GCA_964410045.1 uncultured Acidobacteriota bacterium
CATGGGATCACCGAAGGCTGAAGTCTACCTGGCCAGTCCAGCCACCGCTGCGGCCACAGCCATCGCCGGTGTGATCGCCGATCCCCGGGAGTATCTGCCGAAATGAGCAACATTCTCGAAGGGACCGCGCACGTCTACACTCGTCCGCACATCAACACGGATGAGATCATTCCGGCGCGCTACTTGAACGTCAGCGACGAAGCTACGATGGCCAAGCACGCCATGGAGGACATCGACCCCGAGTTCGTCAAGAAGGTCAAGCCCGGCGACTTCGTGGTGGCCGGCGAGAATTTCGGCTGCGGATCATCGCGCGAGCATGCGGTGTGGGCCCTGCGCGGGGCCGGCATCCAGGCCGTGATCGCCAAGAACTACGCGCGCATTTTCTTCCGTAACGCACTCAACAACGGCTTCCTGGCCCTGGAATGCGACAGCGCGTCGGAAATCGTGACCAACGGCGGACGCATCCGCGTGGACTTGAGCGAAGGCGTCCTGACCGACTTGACCAGCGGGAAGACCATGCATTTCACGCCGCTTACGCCGTTCGCCAAGGACCTTCTGGCGGCGGGCGGCTTGCTGCAATGGGCGCTGAAGCAGACCGCCTGACCATCCCATGAAACTTTCTATCGCCGTACTCGCCGGCGACGGCGTCGGGCCGGAAGTGACGGCCGAAGCTGTCCGCGCGCTGGAGGCGGTGTGTGGCCGCTACGCTCACGACCTTGACGCACGCCACGGGCTGATCGGCGGCGTGGCGATCCACAAGACCGGAGAGCCGCTGCCCGCAGCGACTCTCGATCTGGCGCGATCCAGTCATGCAATCCTGTTGGGCGCTGTCGGTCTGCCGGAGTTTGATACCGCGCCGCCGGACAAACGCCCGGAACGCGGATTGCTGGCTCTGCGCAAGGAGCTGAATCTCTACGCCAACCTCCGGCCCGCGCGGATCTTGCCGGGCCTCGAAGAATTCTCACCGCTCAAGAGCGAGCGCGTTGCAGGCACGAATCTGCTGATCGTGCGCGAACTGGCCGGCGGACTTTACTACGGCACGCCGCGTGGCCGCGAAGCCGACCGGGCGGTCAACACGATGGCCTACACGCGTGCGGAGATCGAGCGGATCGCGCGTTTGGCGTTTCGCTTCGCCCTGGGCCGCCGCAAGAAACTGACGTCGGTGGACAAGGCCAACGTCCTCGAGTGCTCCGCTCTGTGGCGCAGCGTGGTGACCGAAGTCGGGCGCGAGTATCCCGAGGTCGAGATGGAGCACGCGTTGGTCGATTCCTGCGCTATGCAGTTGGTGACCCAACCCCGGCGCTTCGACGTGCTGCTGATGGAGAACATGTTCGGCGACATCCTGAGCGACGAAGCCGCAGTGCTGGCCGGATCCATCGGCATGCTGGCTTCCGCATCGCTGGGCGACGGCACATCGCTCTATGAGCCCGTCCACGGATCGGCGCCGGACATCGCCGGCCAAGGCATCGTCAATCCCGCAGGAGCCATCGGCTCGGCGGCCATGCTGCTGCGTCACAGCTTCGGTCTGGAGCAGGAAGCAGCCCACCTTGAGCTGGTCCTGTCTGAAGTCCTGACCTCAGGGACCCGCACGCGGGATCTCGGCGGGAGTGCGTCGACGAGAGAAGTGGGTGACGCTGTAGTGAACGCCTTTTAGAGCCGAAGAGCTTCGCGCAGACAATACGCTTTCACGTCTTCCCAGGGCAGGTGCACGAGCATGTCCGGCATGGGTTCCTTTTCCGCATCCTCGAAGTAAGTCAGAGACTTCAGGATGTGCGTCTTGCTGTACCCGGCGCGAGAAAACTTGGACTCGAACCAAATCCAGATCTGGCGCAAGCCGTGTTCGCGCGCGACCAGCAACAAATCCACAAAGTCCCGCCGGGAGCCACGTCCCGCCAAATCATTCAGTTTCATGCAGGAAATGTCTCGCGGGTCGGCGATTGGAACGCCCAGGAGTTTCGCCGTTGGAAACAACAGAGGGTAGCTGAACCCCAAGAAGCTAAAGTGCACCGATTGGGACTCGGCGTGGATTGTCTGCGGGGAGCGGGAATGCAGTACGAACCCCGGCAGATCCTGAAGGCGGCGAAACGTTTGTTCATCATCGAACGGCTGCGGAAAGAAGAAGTCCAAGTCGTGGGAGCGACGATGGCCGAGGCGCAGGGCCAAGCCGGTTCCTCCCGCCAGGTAGAATTCCGATGACGGCATCAGATCCACCAGGTTCGCCATCACGTGCTCGACTTGAGGCGTGATCACTTCCCGATGGAATGCCGCTTCACCCGCCATGAAGTGAATCCTCCGCCCGCAGCGCACGAACTTCGGCTGGCGGCACGCCACAGACGAGCGCCCAGTAATTGGCAGAAGGCGCGAGGCTCAAAATCCTCAATGCGGATATCCCAAAACAATGCGCGTAAGTCTTTTGGGATCATATGCTTATAGTATATCACGCATCTCCGTGCTAAGATAGCCCCACATGCAAACCCAGAGCGAATTCGTTCCCGGGAAGAAGCTCCCGCCGGGCTATCTGGAAGCGCAACTCGTCGGCAAGGGCGTGCGCATGACCCGCCAGCGCCGCATCGTTCTGAAGATCATGGAAGATGCCGAACGGCATTTGAACGTGCCGACCATCCTCGAAGAAGCACGCAAGCTAGATCCTGGAATCGACCGCGTCACCGTTTACCGCACGCTGCACCTGATGAAGAAGCACAACCTGGTGGACGAACTCGACCTGCTGCACATGCGCGGCGAGGGTCACTACTACGAGCAGCGCCCGCTGCGCCAGCATCTGCACCTGGGCTGCCTGGGCTGCGGCATGGTTACCGAGTTCGAGAGTCCCTACTTCGAGAAGATGAAGGCGCAAATCAGCCGCGAGATCGACTTTGACGTTTCCTTCGCCCGCGTCGAGATCGGCGGCTACTGCACCAACTGCCTGCGCAAACGTTCCGGCAAGAAATGAAAGCTACCGACGAAGACTGGATGCGGCTGGCGCTAGCGGAGGCCGCTGCCGCGCAAGCCGAAGGAGAAGTGCCGGTGGGCGCGGTTATCGTGCTCGACGGAGCCGAGGTCGGGCGCGGGCACAATCGCACACTCCAAGACCGCGACCCCAGCGCGCACGCCGAGGTCGTGGCCCTACGCGCGGCGGCCCGTAGTCTGGGGAATCACCGGCTGACCGGCTGCCATTTGTACGTAACGGTGGAACCTTGCGCCATGTGTGCTGGTGCCATCGTGCAAGCGCGCGTCGCGCGCGTCGTTTATGGATGCGACGATCCGAAGGCCGGAGCAGTACGCACGTTGTACCAGATCGCCGATGATCCGCGCCTGAATCACCGCGCCGAGATCGCGAGCGGCGTGCTCGCTGCGGAGTGCGCGGAACTGCTGAAGCGATTCTTCAGAGCGCGGAGAGGAATCGCCGCTCAAGACCCGGGCGGGCCCAAGCCGGGTAAGACGTGGAACGACATAACCCACACCAGCCTTGAGGAGAAGGGGTTCACCAGTATTGAAATCAGAGAGTGGCGGGAGCGCGAGTCCGGCACTGGCAGACCGGCGGGGTTGGACGATTTCTTCCGTCAACACGGACTGTGCCTGGACTGCAAAGCTTCCGGCGTGATTATTGTTGCTTGGGAAGGCGAAGTGCCCCGCTGGGACACTTGCGCCACTTGCGGCGGGTCGGGCAACTCGGACGTGCAAAATGAGCCGCGCGCGTAAGCACGCGGTTATCCCTTTGCAGAAACCGCTCCCTTACGGTCGCGGCTCGTCCAATGTGCGCAGCCAGATATTCCGGAAGCGCATCGGATTGTTGTGGTCCTGCAACCGGATCGGACCCTTCGAGACGCCGGGCGCCAGAGGCCCGGGCAGATTGCGGTTCCTGGTTCCGCCGAGAATCTCGGTGTGGTTCTGCACAAGGACGCCGTTGTGGAGCACGGTCACGTAGGGCGCCTTCTCCAACTTCCCATCCTTGAAGCGCGGCGCGGTAAAGAAGATGTCGAAGGATTGCCACTCTCCCGGTTTGCGCGACGCGTTCACCAGCGGCGGGGTCTGGCCGTAGACGGCGCCGGCCTGTCCGTCGGCATAGGTCACGTTGTCGTAGCTGTCCAGGACTTGGACCTCGAACTGGTTCATCAGGAAGACGCCGCCGTTGCCACGTCCCTGGCTGTCGCCCTGCGCCGGCGTCGGCGTACGGAATTCCATGTGCAACTGGATGTCGCCGAATTCCTCGCGGGTGAAGATGTCGCCACCCTTGGGAGTAACCTCCACATAGCCGTTCTCCACCTTCCAGGGCGGAGCCTCGCCTTTGGCGTTGCGCCACTTGGACAGGTTCGTGCCGTCGAAGAGCACGATGGCGTCGGCGGGCGGCTTGGCCGGCGCCTCCTCCGGGGCCGGCGTTACCACGGCAGGCCGCGGCCGGGTATCGTCATGCACGCGCCACTTGCTGCCCGGGATGTAGGGCGTGTCCGTGTAGCCGGTGGGGGCCTTCTTCTGCTGGGCCGTCAACAGGACAGCAAAGACCAAAACTGTAACAAGCTGCTTCATTGGACAATCTCCTCTAGCAAAACCTATCCACAGATTACACAGATTACACGGATTCTGGTAGCATGCGGGACATGAAACGCACATTTCTCTTCGTCCTTCTAACCGTCACGCTCCTCGGCGCTCAGGCCAGGAAAGCCGCCTCGGGGCCGCCCAAGATCACCTCGCCCAAGGAGTTCTTCGGCAACAACATCGGCGACGACTACTTTTTGGCCACCTACACCCAGTTCACCGCCTATTGGCAGAAGCTGGCGGCGGAATCAGACCGCATGAAGCTGGTGGAGATTGGCAAGACCGAGGAAGGCCGCCCGCAATGGATGTCCATCGTCACCTCGGCGGAAAACCACAAGAGGTTGGATTACTTCAAGAGCATCGCGCGGCGGCTGGCGCTGGCCGAAGGATTGAACGAAGAGGAAGCCCGCAAGCTGTCTGCGGAAGGCAAAGCCGTGGTGTGGATCGATGGCGGCCTGCACGCCACCGAAGTGCTTGGCGCGCACCAACTGCTCGAGACTCACTATCAGATGCTCAGCCGGACGGATCCCGAGACCATGCGTTTCCTGAACGACGTGATCGTGCTGTTCGTGCACGCCAACCCCGACGGCATGGAACTGGTTTCCGACTGGTACATGCGGAATCCCGATCCCACCAAGCGTTCCACGCAGGGCATCCCGCGCCTT
>CAYPHP010000337.1:0-686 GCA_964410045.1 uncultured Acidobacteriota bacterium
CTCCAAGCCACACCGTCACTGCGCCGTCGGCATCGGTGCCAGTCACACGCCAGATCGCTGTCGCAAGCGAAGTCATCGGCCTGGCATGGACTGCGCAGACGTCCGAGCCATGGCTGAGTGTAAGTCCCGCCTCAGGCGCGGTGCCGGGTGTGATCACGGTGAGCGTGGACACCTCGGCGTTGTCACCCGGAACCTATCGCGGAACCATCACGGTGACCGCGCCGCTGGCGGCGCCAACCACCCGGACGGTTAGCGTAGAGCTAACGGTGACGGCAAACCTGGGGCCGCAGCTTGCAGTGGAACCCGGCGCGGTTGTCGTGGAGATTCCCATAGACACCGGTAATCCGCCGCCACAGAACCTGCGCGTGACCAACGCGGGAGGCAGTGGCACACTGCAATGGACCGCGCAAGGACAGGTCCTCGGCGCGGGAAACTGGCTCGGCGTGTTGTCAACCTCGGGCTCGGCGTCGGGACGGGCGGCAGCCAACATTCCAGTCCGAATCAATGTAGCGGGATTACAACCGGGAATCTATTCGGGCCTGGTAGAAGTGAACAGCTCGGCCATCTCCCAGTCGCAGGCCGTGCCTGTAACGCTCCTGCTCTCGCAACCAACCAGGACCATCCTGACGACGCAACGCGGAATGCGCTTCACGGCCGTCGAAGGCAGCCGCAACGCAGTGGGGCCG
>CAYPHP010000337.1:696-5180 GCA_964410045.1 uncultured Acidobacteriota bacterium
GGCAGAGTCTCGGAATCATCAACACCGGACAGGGAACCATGGACTGGACCGTACAGGCCACAACGTTGTCCGGAGGAAGTTGGCTGAGCGCGACGCCTTCCAGCGGTCAGAGCCAGGCCGGATCGTTGAGCGTGACCACGGCCAACGTGCAGGTCAACCCATCAAGCCTGCCCGCAGGCTCCTACAGCGGATTTCTGCGTGTGAATGCCGTGGGAGCGAACAACTCGCCCTACCTTGTCACCGTGGAACTCGAGGTGCTGCCTGCGGGAAGCACGCAAGGCGTGCAGATTCGTCCGCCGCAGTTGATCTTCACCGCGCAGGCCGGGACGTCCTCGCCCAGTTCACAGACCATCCGACTCTCGACGCCGCGCAACGCCAATGTCGAAGCGCGCAGCGGGCTGATTACGCTGACGGGCGGCAACTGGCTGGAGGTGCTGCCGTCGAATCTGGTGCTTTCCTCGAGCGATCCGCGCACCGTGGTGGTCCAGCCGACCTTGGGGAATCTCGCGCCCGGAGTGCATCGCGGCGCGCTGACGTTTCAGTTCAGTGACGGCAGCGAGCCACAGGTGGTCGAGATCATCTTCCTGGTGGTCGGCACAACGGCCAGCGCGGCGTCGCGGGGCGAGGCCACGGCGTGTACCGCGAAGCAGTTGATTGCCGCCGACAAGAGCCTAGGGAAGAGTTTCACGGCCACCGTAAGCTCGGCGGCGACCTTGGAAGTGCAAGTGGTGGACGACTGCGCGAACGCCGTCACCGACGCCACGGTTGTGGCCACGTTCTCGAATGGCGATCCGCCGGTCGCCTTGGCCGGCACAGGAGACGGGACCTACTCAGCGACCTGGCGGCCGGTGACCGCCGCAGAGCAAGTCACGGTGATGATCCGGGCGAACCAGGGGAGCCTGCCGGTCGCGGAAGTCCGCGCGCAAGGGAGGGTCCAGAGCAACGACAAGACGCCCGCGCTGTTTGCCGGCGGGATCGTGAATGCCGCAAGCTTCGCGCCTGGCGTTCCACTCGCGCCGGGAAGCATCGTCTCGGTGTTCGGGCGGAACCTGGCCTCCGCGGCTACCGGCGCCTCCACGCTGCCGCTGCCGAAGACGCTGGCCGGAGCCACGCTCCAAATCGCCGGAATCGACGTGCCGCTCTTCTTCGCCAGTAGCGGACAGATCAACGCGCAACTGCCGTTTGAACTGCAACCGAACACGCGGCAGCAGGTGCTGGTGAAGGGGACCAGCACGATCACGCTGCCGGAAACCATCACCATCGCCCCGGCGCGGCCGGGGATTTTCACCACCGACGGCAAGCAGGGGGCGGTGCTGGACACGCAAGGCCGCCTGGTCAATGGATCAGCGCCCGCGGCGGCAGGCGACATTGTAGTGGTCTACACGACGGGCTTGGGCGTCGTGGACCGCGCGGTTGCGACCGGCGAACCTGCGCCGAGCGATCCACCAGCCAAGGCGGTGATTCCTGTCACAGCTGCGATCGGCGGCCAGAACGCAACCGTGCACTTCGCGGGGCTGACGCCGGGCTTTGTAGGGCTCTATCAGGTGAATGTGCAGATTCCGGCGGGCGTCACGCCTGGATCAACGCAGTTGGTGGTCTTGCAAGGCGGCGTGCCCAGCAATACCGCGACAATGGCCGTGCGATAGGCGGAGACAGGCTGGAAAGCCTGTCCTACAGTTCCATCACCTTCCGCATCTTCCCGCTGCCTCCGCTGATGCGGATCTCGCCGATGCTCACGCGAACATCCAGAGTGGACTTGCCGTCGAGGATGCGGGTAAATTTCTGACCCAGCCAGCCGCTGGTGCGGCCTGGGAAGCTGCTCTGGACCTCGCCGATCTTGGTGTGCAGGTAGACGCGGCGGGGCTGGAAGGAGTCGGCCAGGCCGACGTAGGCTTCGCCGATGCCGTTGCGCACGATCACGTCGCTGTCCGCGCCGCTGATGTGCACCTCGCCGATGTCGTTCTCCACCTGGAGCCGGACGCCGCGCGGGACTTCCAGTTCGTAGTCGATTTGCAGCTTGCTCTTGCCGCGCAGCAGACGGGTGGCGTCGCGATGGGGCCAGACGCCGCGGATGCGGATCTCGTCGGGCGAATTGCGCACTTCCACTCGCAACTCGGCCAGCCGCGAGGGACCGCTGTGCTCGTCGCTTTCGCGGGCCTTTTTGATGGCTACGATCCGCACGTCTTTCCGGTCGCTCACGGTGACGTGGATCTCGCCGATGTCGTTCTTGAGATAGACCTTCCCGTCGGCGGCCAGCGGATGGGTGAACACCTGGCGCTGGGTGTAGTCTTCGGCCAACAAGAGGGCCGGGGTCAGCAGGCAAAGGGCGGCAAGACGGTTCATAAACACTTCCCCCTGCCCCTAAAGACGAGCGAGTTCGGGAAAAGTTCCGCGGAATTGGACCTTGGAGTGCGGTGGCTTGCCACCGCATGCGGCGGCAAGCCGCCGCACTCCATATCAGAACAAACGGCCCTGTTCTGTGACCGTACACTTCTCCAATTGCGGATAGGCCGCCACCAGCGACGCCGGGGCGGGGACTGGAGCGTCCAGCAGCATGGAGACCAACTCGAGCGCGTTCGCGGCGGCCTGGCCGCGGAAGTGATTGTTGGTGATGGCGTAGATGTTCGTCGCTTTCCCGGCCAGCTTGCGGATGCGATCCTTCCAGGGGACCAACTCCTCACTTGAGTAGAGGTAGTTGTAGCGCGCGTCGCGTCCGGAATCGCCGAACCATTCCTTGGCGTTGCGTCCGTGCAACCGGACATAGGCAACCGGCGCCGTGGCGATCGCCGTCGGCTCCAGCGACTTGCGGATCACCGGCTGATCAACATTGCAGAATCCGGCCTGGCGGTCTTCGAGCAGCGTGTAGAAGTCCGGATGGTTCCACGAAGCGTGACGCATCTCCACCACCAGCGGATATGGCGCGAAGCGTTCCAGCAGCGCCGACACATAGCGCAGATTCTCGCGAGTGTTGCGGAACGACCACGGGAACTGCACCAGCACCGCCCCCAGCCGTCCGGCTTCCGTCAGCGTGTCGGCCATCTCGCGGAATCCGATCTCCTCGGCGTCGGTGGGATTGCCCTGGTGCGTGAAACTCTGATGGAGTTTGGCGGTGAATCGGAATCGCTGAAACGCCGCCACCTGATCGATCCAGCGCAGAGCTGTGGCCCGCGGCACGGCGCGATAGAAGCTGACGTTGATCTCCAAAACGTCGAAGAACTGGGCCAGGTAAGCCACCTCCCGAAAACCGGCGGGGCGGCTTCTCGGATATACTATTTGAGCCCAATCTTGATAGGACCAGCCGGCCGGTCCCACGCGGACCGAGGGAGTGTCCGTGAAACCTGATGGCGCTTCCGGGAATCCCATACTATGGTGGTCCGGCTGGCTGCTAAAGGCCGTCTTTCGAATCATATCGTGAAGTTGGCGGCGTCATGAATCTGCCCCTGTTTCTAAGGCGTTCCGGCTTGTTGGTGATCCTGGTGATCGCCAGCGCCGGACTGTTCCTCTACTTCAGCCGCGACAATTCCGCGCCTCCGGTACGCCTGGTCAAGGTGGAGCGTGCCAATCTAGTAAGCAACCTCACGACCAACGGAAAAGTGGAGCCCGTAGACGCCAAGGAACTGCGCGCGCTGGCTCCCGGATTCGTCCGCGCGATCCGGGTGAAGGAAGGTGAGCTGGTCAAGCGGGGTCAAACGATCCTGGAACTCGATCGCGGCGAAGCTTCGAGTGAAGTGGCCCACGCCGAAGCGGAAGTGCAGGCGGCGGCCGCGGCGCTCGAAAACATCCAGCGCGGAGGTTCGGCGGCGGAAACCAACGAACTGGAAAACCAGATCCAGCAGGCGCGCGCCGCGCGCGACGAAGCCGCGCGGCAATTGGCCAGCAGTGAGCGTCTGCTGAAAGTGAACGCGGTCCCCAAAGTGGAAGTGGACGACGGCAAGGAGAAGCTGCGCAAGGCGGAACAAGATCTGCGCTACCTGGAGCAGCGGCGTACGCGGCGATTCGGCGATCGCGACCGCGAGCAAGCTCAGGCCCGTGTCGCCGAAGCTCGCGCCGCGCTGGACCTGGCCCGCACGCGGCTGGCTGCGGCGTCCGTCACCGCGCCGGAAGCCGGCACGGTCTACTCGCTCCCGGTGCGCGTCGGCAATTTCGTCAACCGCGGCGATCTGCTGGCCCGCGTCGCCGATCTCGGCCGTCTGCGCGTGCGCGTCTACGTCGATGAGCCGGAACTCGGCCGCCTGGCCGCGCAGCAAGACGTCACCGTCACCTGGGACGCTCAGCCCGGCGCGACCTGGAAGGGAAAGGTGGAACGCCTGCCGGCTGAAGTGGTCCAGTTGAATACGCGCAGCGTCGGCCAGGTCGATTGCACGATTGAAAACGCGGGCCTCAAACTGCTCCCCAATGTGAACGTCAATGTGGAGATCAACACCAAGCGAAGTTCCGGCGCGTTGACGCTGCCCAAGGAAGCGGTCTTCTACGACACTGGCCAA
>CAYPHP010000338.1:0-5177 GCA_964410045.1 uncultured Acidobacteriota bacterium
GCGCGTACTGGCAGAGGTACTCCGGCGAGCAGAGATAGACGTTGCGGCCCTCAATGCTCATCGGGCTGCCGGCGTTGGGTTGCACGGAGAGCGGCTTCTGGGTGACCTTCACCATCTGCTCGAGTACTTCGAGCATCACCTTGGGCCCCACGGAGCAGTTCACGCCCACCACGTCGGCGCCCCATTCGGTGAGGCGCTGGGCGAACATTTCCGGACTCGCGCCGTAGAGGGCGTTGCCCTCGTCGTCGACCGTCATTTGCGCCACCAGCGGCAGGTCGCAGGCTTCGCGCGCCGCGCGCATGGCCTCGCGCATCTCGTTCAGATCGCCAAAGGTCTCCAGCAGGATCAGATCCACCCCGCCTTCGGCCAGGGCGGTGACGTGTTGGCGGAAGGCGTTGCGCGCTTCTTCAAATGACGTAGGACCTAGAGGCTCGATGCGTACGCCGAGCGGTCCGACGGCCCCGGCCACCAGCAGGTCCTCACCGGCGGCCTGCCGGGCCAGTTTGGCACCCGCCAGGTTGATGTCGCGGAGCTTCTCCACCAAGCCGTGCGCAGCCAGCTTGAAGGAATTAGCGCCGAACGTGTTGGTCTCGAGAATCTCCGCGCCGGCCTTGACGTAGGACTGGTGAATCTCACCAATCAACGCAGGCATCGAGAGATTCAGCTCGTCGAAGCAGCGGTTGATGAAGATGCCCTTGCTGTAAAGCATCGTGCCCATGGCGCCGTCGCACACCATGACGGTGTTCTGGATGCGGTCCACAAAGCGCTGCGAGCGGGGATGCATGAACTTTTGATTCTATCGCACAGTCTCGCCGGTCGGGTAGTATACCCGGTATGAAGAAGGCTACCTCGGTAGACGAATACCTCGCCGGCGTTCCGGAACCCGCCCGGACCACGCTGCAGCGGATGCGGGAAATGATTCGGGCCGCAGCGCCGCCGGAAGCTACGGAAGGAATCAGCTACGCCATGCCCGCGCTCAAGTACAAAGGGTCGCTGGTGTATTACGCCGCGTTCAAGGACCATTGCAGCCTGTTCCCGGCGAGCGGGGCGGTGATCGCGCAATTCAAGAAAGAGCTGAAGGGCTACCACACTTCGAAAGGGACGATCCAATTCCCTCTGGACAAGCCTCTGCCGGCCGCACTGGTGAAGAAAATTGTGAAGGCGCGGGTGGCGGAGCGGGATGGGAAGAAGAAGAACTAGCGAACTCGGGCCGAACGTGGACAGGCTGGACAGCCTGTCTCTGGCGATTCTCAGCACCCTTCCAGAGCTTTCTCCGCGGGCAATCTGGCCGGCCGATAGCATGCGGTCGATCAAGTGCGGTGTGTCCAGAGCCCTGACCCTTGACAATACTAACGCATAGCGTTAGTATTGCCGAGTGGCCATCCGGTCGTTCAAGTGCGCCGAGACGCAGGCGCTGTTCGCCGGCGATCGGGTCAGACGGTTTGTGAACATTGAGACGGTCGCCATACGTAAGCTGGCAATGTTGAACCGAGCCGGAACACTGGGTGACCTGCGGGTGCCCCCTGGCAATCAACTGGAGGCCTTGAAGCGCGACCGCGCAGGCCAGCACAGCATTCGCGTCAACGACCGGTACCGCGTGTGTTTCGTGTTGGACGGCGGAAGGTCCGAAAGACGTAGAGATTGTGGACTACCACTAAGGGAGGAATCCTCATGCGCAGAGTCCCCTATCCGCACCCCGGTGAAATCCTGCTGGAAGAGTTCTTGAAGCCCATGGGCATCACCCAATACCGGCTGGCGAAGGAGATTGGCGTGCCACAACGGCGGATCGGCGAAATCGTGGCCGGGAACCGCGCCGTTACTGCGGATACCGGTCTGCGTCTGTCACGGTTCTTTGGCACGTCGGATGGATTCTGGATCGGTTTACAGGTGGACTATGACGCAGCCCGTGCCAAGGATGCGCTCGCCAAGACGCTGGGGAGAATCAAACCGTGGAGCGGCCTCGAAGTTCATTCGCGCCTTCGGGCTTAGCGAATCACCTCGTCGGCCTATAATCACGCTGATGAGCGAATCTCCCTCGGCCCCGGGTCGGGAGGACCCCTACCTCCGGCTTCACGCCGTGAACATCTTGCGCTTTTACCTGGACCAATTGGGCTTCAACCTGGCCTTCGATGTGCGCCTGCAGAGCGGACAACGCTGGGTGGCGGTTGCGCCACCGGACGGCACCGCCGTGCTGGCGCTGATCGCTCCCAGTCCCGACTCCAAGGAGTACCAGCTCATCGGACGGCCCACCCAGATTGTCTTTGTGACTGACGATGTCACGGCCAAATACAAGGAATGGAGCAAGCGCGGAGTTCGCTTTCGGCACACGCCGCGCTTGCGGCGGGTCACCTATCAGCGTCCCGCGCCTTCCTCCACGGACGGCGACACACCGATCTGGGGCGGCGTGTTCACGCGCTTCGAAGACGTCGACCGGAATTCTTTCGCCCTGGTGAGTTTCGATGAGGTCAGCCGCGCGCTCGAAGCGCAACGCCGCGCGACGGCCGAGAAACAAGAAGCGGAACGCCGGGCGGTCCAGGAACTGGAGATCGCCAAGAAGGTGCAGGCCGGACTCTTTCCGCAAAAACGTCCGCTGCTCAAGACCCTGGAATACGCGGGCGTCTGTATCCAGGCGCGCCAGGTAGGCGGCGATTACTACGACTTCCTGGACCTGGGCCGCCAGCGTCTCGGCCTGGTCATCGGCGATATTGCCGGCAAGGGGATCGCTGCCGCGCTGCTGATGGCCAACCTCCAGGCCAACGTGCGCAGCCAGTGTGCTGTCGCGTTGGATCAGCCGCAGCTCTTCCTGCAATCCGTGAACCGGCTCTTCTGTGAGAATACGGTGGACAGCGCGTTTGCTACGCTCTTCTTTGCGGAGTATGACGACGACTTGCGGCGCTTGCGTTACGCCAACTGCGGGCATCTCTGCGCCCTCCTGCTTCGGCAAGACAATGTTCTGGTGCGTCTCGATTCCACCGGCACGGTCGTTGGGCTGTTCCAGAACTGGGAGTGCTCCATCGGAGAGTATCCGCTGGTTGCCGGGGATACGCTGGCGCTCTACACCGATGGCGTGACCGAAGCATTGAACCCGGATGGAGAGGAATTCGGAGAAGAGCGCCTGATTGCCGCGCTACGCCGCCACCAGGGTATGTCTTCGCAGGCCATGCTGGCGGCGATTGTCGGTGAGGTCCAACAGTTCAGCCCCCACGAACAACACGACGACATCACTCTGGTAGTTGCACGGGTACTGAGCGCCGATTAGCGCCTGGTTACGGCTGCAGGACCAGTTTCGCACGCGACGGGTCCGACGCTGTGAAAGACAGCGGCACGCCTTCGCCGGACATCCACTTCGCAAACTGATCGCGGTAGTGGCTGCTGAATGGATGGCCGGATTGGCCGGCCGGGAGTGTCAACGTTGCTCTGTTCAGGTCCGCGAAATCCAACACCATGCGCATTGACGGTCCGAGGGTCAGGGTGGTTTGTTTTACGGAGTACCCGGTGCCTGATTGCTCAAAGGGACCGATGTTGAAGTAGCGCTTCAGCCCCGGAACGCGCCCGCCGATCGGGTGGCTGAAAGTCACTTCCATTTGCCGGCCCCAACGCCACTGGGTCATGTCGGTGGTGGCGAAGCGTCTCTCAACTAAAGCCAGGGCATCGCTCAGAGCGGCGACGAGGACTTGGTCGTAACTGCCTGCACTCGGCGGCAGCCAGCGCGCCGGACGTTCCTGCAGCACGCCATCGAGGAAGACTGTACTCAGCCGCCAGCGATAGAGTTCGGCGCGCTCGGCCAGGACCGGCGTCAGCAAGCGTAGCAAAAGTTGTTGGCGGGTGAAGTGGGCCAGGGTCGGCTCGAACTGCTCCCGGCGCGCGAAGCCGTCCCAGGCCGCAAGGGCAGCGGCAGCCTGCTTCAGACGCGGCGAGGCGTCCGCGACCTTTCCCACAGCCTCGGCGACGGCTTTCGCCACTCGCTGGTGGTGGCCGGAATAAATGTCCACCTGGATTCTGCGAAAATCCTCCGGCGTGAACTTCTTGGCCGGATCCAGCAGTTGACGGATGCGTTCGGTGCGTTCCGGCGTTTCCCAATGCGTGCCCATGACGAACGGATAGTTGTCCGGCGAGATGCGGGCATTCGCCGTGGCGATGATCCCATTCGGCGGATTGTAGACGTGCGGAAGCTGCTCAAAGGGAATGTAACCGGTCCATTCGTTCGAGCTGTCGTGGCCATCGTAGGGAAGATTGCCGTCGCCCTTGGGCCGGATGGGCACCAGTCCCGCCGCGTAGTAGCCGATGTTGCCGCTGTTGTCGGCGTAGACGAAGTTCTGCGCCGGACCAGGGAAGCCGCGGAGCGCGGTCGTGAACTCCTCCCAATTTCCAGCCTGATTGATCTGCACGAAGGGAAAACGATAGAGGCCCCGCTGCAGCGCCGTCCAGCGCAACGCATAGCGGTCACCCGGCTGATTCACCATCAGCGGTCCATGCCGGGTTTCGATGACTTCGAGCACCTGGTCGCGCTGGCCCTTCACGGCAATCACTTCTTTGCGCACCTGGACGTCCTGCCATTTGCCATCGACCAGGTAGCGCCGCGGATTGTCGGGGTCGAGCACTTCACGATACAGGTCCTGCACGTCGGCGCCGACGTTGGTCATGCCCCAGGCGATCCGCTCGTTGTGGCCGATGATCACCGCGGGCACGCCGGGCAGGCTGACTCCGGCCACGTTCATTCCGGGTGCCTGCAAATGCATGACGTACCAGATGCCGGGAATGGAGTAGTCCAGGTGCGGATCGTTGGCCAGCATGGCCCTGCCGGACGCCGAGTGCGCGCCCGTGACCACCCAGTTGTTGCTTCCCGGCGAGGCGGGGTCTTCGAGGTTGCCGGAATGCAGAATGGAGACTGCAGAATGCAGAATCTCGGACCGCAATCCGGATTCTGCAGTTTGCATGCTTGATGCTGCCGTCTGCCCCGGAGGAAAGTCTCTATCGCTGCGGCTGGGCAGGATCTCCGCGATGCGCGCCGGTCCGGCTCGTTCGAGGAGCGCCAGCTTCATCAGCTCGTCTCTCCACGAGGTGGTGAGATTTCGGAACATATGCAGCCCGATCGCCAGCGAGTCGGTTGTGTTCCAGGGCCGTGGACTGATCCGCAGCAACCGGAACTCGACCGGCAGGTTGCCGCGATGGGCGTC
>CAYPHP010000339.1:0-5168 GCA_964410045.1 uncultured Acidobacteriota bacterium
GCACAGCGGTGTGGTTATCGGCGCGGACGGCTTCGGCTACGTCTTCAACGGCAAAAGTTACGAAAAGTTCCCGCAGCTCGGCACGGTCGAGATCGGCGACGATGTCGAGATCGGCGCGAACTCCAGTGTGGACCGCGCTGCGCTTGGTGTCACTCGCATCGGCTCCGGAACCAAGATCGACAATCTCGTTCAAGTTGGGCACAACGTGGTGATGGGCGAGCATTGCGCCATCGCTTCGCTGGTGGGGATCTCCGGAAGCTGCACGATCGATCATCACGTGGTGATGGCCGGGCAGGTGGGATTGGGCGATCACGTACGGATTGAGGCCGGAGCAGTGCTGGGCGGACAATGCGGCGTCCTGCCGCACAAGACCGTGAAGCGCGGAGCAACGATGTGGGGCACGCCCGCGCGACCGATCAAGGACTACTTGCGCCAACTCGCGGCGCTGGCGCGATTGGGGAAGCGGGAATAGTTACTGCACGGCAATGGTGACGCTGTTGGATTGCGCGCTGCCGATGGTAAGAATCAGAGCCACGTTGCCGCCCGGCGTGACCGTCTGCGGCACCACGACATTCACCTGATAGAGGCCCACAAATCCGGGTGCCAGTCCCGAAAAACTGACCGTGGCGCTGACGCCGCCGATGGTCACGGCGGGATTGGTCGCTGTTCTGGCCAGGTTGGCGCCGCCCGGTGCGGCCGCCCCGCTGACCGGCTGGTTGCTCACGGGACCCAATCCCGTGCAATAGATGGAAACGGTCTGGCCGCGTGCGGCCGGTTGGGCCTGCGCTCCCGGGATGCTTCCGCTGGGAGCCGCGAGCGTTCCGGTATTGGCTAAGAGCACCGCACCCTGACCGGTCCCGGCGGAATTCGTGGTGAAGATTCCCGGCGCAAACTGCGCCAGGCGTACCGTTGAAGCTGTGCTGGTCAAGCTGCCGACGGTATCGGTGAGTGTTGCCTGGGCCTGGCCGGCGAGTTCCCATGGCACTTGAATGTTCACTTGGCCGGTGGAAGCGAAGAACGCCGGGGCGGATACATTGTTGTTGAATCGCAATTGCGCGCCCCCAAGTTGCGCCGGCAACGGCAGGGACCGCGCCAGATCGGTAGTCGTACCCAGGCCGGACCCAAACACGCTGGCGATGCTGCCGGGCGCGACCGACCCTCCGGCCGCGAAGCTCGCGCCATTCACCACACCGCCGCTGTTGATGGCGGGCTGCACTTCGATGAGTTTGGCCACCCAGGCGTCGCTGTTACCGCCGCCCAGCGCCATCTGAATTGCTCCCGCGACCACGGGCAGCTCAATCGAGTCCGTGCTTCCGGTCACGTAGGCATTGTTGTTGGCGTCCACGGCGATCGCGCTGGCCTGGTCGTAGTCGATTCCGCCCATGTATGTGGAGTAGATCAACGCGTTGCCTGCGGCGTTCAGCTTGGTGACAAACGCGTCGACGCCTCCCGAAAGGAAGATCTGGAATGGCGCCAGCGTCGGGAAGCGCGTGGAATCCGTCGAGCCGGCCACGTAGGCGTTTCCGGCTCCGTCGATGGCGATGGCCAAGCCCAGGTCCTGTCCTTCACCGCCCAAGTATGTGGAGTAAAGAAGCGCGCCGCCGTCGGCGCGCAACTTGGCTACAAACGCGTCGCGAGCGCCGTTGCCGGCGCTCTGATAAGCCGAGATCACCGGGAAGTTCGGGGAATCGGTCCATCCCGCGAGGTAAGCGTTGCCGCCGCTGTCCACGGCCATCCCGATGGCCTGGTCCTGTCCGCTGCCGCCGACGAACGTGGCATAGACCAGGGCCGATCCGGCTGCATTGAACTTGGCAACGAAGGCGTCTGACACGCCGCTTAACGTGGTCTTCAGCGCCCCGGTCGTAGCCGGAAAATCGGCAGACAACGTGTAGCCGGCCACGTAGGCGTTGCCGGAAGCATCCACGGCGATGCTGTTTCCAAAATCTTCACCGGCGCTGCCGCCCAGGTATGTGGAATACACACGGGCAGTGCCTGCGGCATTGATCTTGGTGACGAAAGCGTCGCGATTGCCGCCGAGCGTCGACTTCAGTGCTCCGGCCGTGGCCGGAAAATTCGCGGAGAACGTGAAGCCGGTTACGTAGGCATTTCCGGATGAATCGATGGCCAAGGAACTCGCCTGATCGCGAGCGCCGCCACCCAGGTAAGTGGCGTAGACCAGCGCCGAGCCTGCGGCGTTGAGTTTGGCGACAAAGGCGTCACCGCCTCCGCCTGCGGCCGGCTGCGCCGATCCGGCGGCGCCCGGGAAGTTCGTTGAAGTGGTCGTCCCGGCAACATAGACATTTCCCGAGGCGTCCACCGCCAAACTGTTGGCCTGGTCATCGCCGCTGCCGCCGAGAAATGTGGAGTAGACCAGGGCGGTCCCGCCGGGATTGATCTTGCTGATGAAAACGTCGTCTGTGCCCGCCGCACCTAACGCGCCCTGGAGCGGCGTACGCGTGGGGAAGTTCGGCGAGCGCGTGCTGCCGGCCACGTAGGTGTTGCCTGCGGCGTCGACGGCAATGGCGTTGCCGCTGTCGGCATCGCCGCTTCCCAGGAACGTGGAGAAGCTGAGGACGGGATCGATGGTCAGCGTTCGGCTCGGATCGTACGATCCGAGCCGCACGCCGATGGAGTTGGGGGTTAGGGGATGGGGGATGGAATACGCGGCGTCGACCGCTCGGCCATCCTGCACGACGACAGGCTTGTGGAGACGCAGCACGCTGGGACCTTGGCGCGCTACCAGGGCCCCCGAAGAATCCAATTCCACGCCATCTGCACCGCGGAAAGCCATTTGGATGCGCTTGGGGTCGGCGCCGGGCGCGACCACAAAGTCGTACTCCAGTTCGTGACCGCGCAGGTAATAGATGATGTCGATCCCAGGATAGATGTTGCGAAAACGGACGCGGCCATAGTGCGGAACGTTGGTGATCCAACGGGACCGGTCGCGGCCCAGCAAGTAGTGACTCACGCCCGGTTGCGGATCGAGGGCTTCCGCGACGGCCCGCCGGTTTGCGCCCAGCAGTTGCAGACGAATTCCTCCAGCTAGGATCTCGGTAGGTCCGACGGCCACGGTCCGCCCGCCCTTGCGAATCAGGAATCGGGCGGCGGCAGGCGCCTGTCCGCGATTCACTTCAAAGCTCAGCGCCGCGCCGGCGTGAGCAACTCCGGAAAGCACCAAAAGGGCAACCGCGCGGTACATCTGCCAATCTTATGCCAACCCACGAAATCCCGCCCGCTGATACACTGAATGGAACCGCATGCGATTCTGGAACCGCTGGAAGCTGCTGGGCGGCTATCTGGCCCGCCGCGAGCGGCTTTCCGCTCTGCCCGTCGAGTACATCGTGGAGACCACGGCCAAGTGCAATCTCTACTGTCCGATGTGTGTCCGCGAGATCCTGCCGCAGCCCAAGGCGGACATGGCCGAAGACATCTTCGACCGGCTGGTGCGCGAGTCTGGCCAGACCGCGGAGCTGATGATGCTCATCGGATTGGGCGAGCCGTTCCTGGACAAGCGGATCTTCGACCGCATCGAGTCCTGCCGGCGGCACAACATCCATACCTTGCTTTCGACGAACGGCACGTTTCTCGACGAGGCCAAGGGACGGCGTCTGCTCGAGACCGGCCTGGAGCACGTGACGCTGAGCTTCGACGGAGCGACCAAGGAGTCGTTTGAGTACTACCGCAAGGGCGCGCATTTCGAGCAGGTGCGCGACAACTTTGTCCGCTTCGCCAACCTCAAGCATGAACTCGGCGCGCGTACCGAGATCACCGTGCAGATGATCCGCATGGAGAAGAACTGGAACGAGGTTGACGACTTCCTGGCTTTCTGGCGCGGGGTGAAGGGCGTGGACCTGGTACGGATCAAGGAGGATGAGACCACGTTGTTGCGCCCAGCAGCTCATGAGGCCGCGGACTGGAAGTATCCCTGCCACTACTTGTGGCGCGGGCCGATGTACGTCAAGCAAGACGGCAACGTGTATCCCTGCTGCCAGTCGATCATGCTGGGAGCGCAACCGCTCGGCCACTTGAGCCAGACCAGCCTGCCGGAGATCTGGAATTCAGAGGAGATGCAACGGATGCGCCGCTTGCATGCCTGCGGGCGCGCCGGCGAGATTGACGTGTGCTCGCGCTGCACCACGACGATTCCGCATCCCGCGTTGGTGGTAGGTAGCCTGATCCTGCACGGCAAGTGGGTCCGTTACGCGATCCCGCTGGTCGAGCGCCTCGCCTACCTGACCAGCATCGGACGCGGCTGGCTGCGGCCGTCCACCAAAGGTCAGAAAGTCACCAGTTCGCCCCAACCCGCCGAGGCGCCGGGCGCTGGGACCAATGACAAAGTCACTTCGCGTCGTCCCTGAACCGGGATGCGGACCGGTTCCCAGGCTTCGCCGCTGACCGTGCGGTCGAGCAGCGTGTCTCCGGAGTCGCCCAGAATCAAATAACGGACCGGCCCCGATCCACGCGCGAACAGAGCGACGTGGAGCACCTCCGCGCCGGCTTCGATGGGCAGGCGGATGGTTGCGCCCTGTTGCGGCAGGTACACCAGGCGTCCATTGATCTGCGTGGCGGTCCACGGCGCATCGAGCTTCCAGTACGGCGAGGTGCGGAAATAGGTGACGCGGTCGAGCGGTTGCCGCGAGAACGAAAAGGGAAGCAACCCGTAGGCCGCGCTGTAAAAGCCGCTATGCGCGTGGCGATCCATCAGGCGGAAAGGAGTGGAGGAAGGTAGATCGACGCTCCGCAACGGCACGGCCAAGGCTTCCGCAAGGCTGCCACGGTTTCCGCCCAGGCATAGCTCAGAGCGCACGATCCATTCACCCTGCTGAGGATCGCTGGTGGTTTCCAGCACCCGCCCGCCGGCGCGGGTCATCCGGTAACGGAACCCGAGCTCGCCGTTGGCCAGGAAGGATCCGGCTACGACCGGTGGTGGCTCGACACGGTTGTAGATCCCGCCCAGATCGTAATTGGCCGCGGCGAGATTCAAGCCAAGAATCACGTTGAAAGCGAGCGCCGCTCCAAACCACACCGGGCGGTCTTCGAACTTGCGGACCGCCAGGATCACCAGCGGCAGGGCCATCGGCATCAGGTAGCGTGCCGCGCCGGCAAAGAACGCCACGAAGCAGAAAGCCAGGTAAGCCAGGCACCAGACCGCAAGAAAAGGTTGTTCG
>CAYPHP010000340.1:0-567 GCA_964410045.1 uncultured Acidobacteriota bacterium
CAGGGGCAATTGACGTATCGCGTGGCGGATGCCAAGAGGCTGGCCGCGCTGCTCGATCTGAGCATCACGCCGGCGGGCGCCTACAAATCCGAGGACTATCGCAAGCTGGCCGAGCGCCTGGTCCACACCACGCAGACGCTGATGCGCGCGGAGACCCAGAAACTGACCCTGCTCGAAGCGCTCACCAGCAGCACGATGCTGAGCATCACGGTGCTGGCGGGATTGAAAGCGTCGGAAGCGGTGTCGCAGCTTGGCGTCGAGATCATGAACCTCTCGCTGCTCTCGATCCGGGCGACGCCGGAAATGAGCAAGGCTCTGGAAGCCGACGCCCGCGAAGCCTTGCAGCGCCGTTCCGACGAGGCCATCTACGCGCGGCGCAACAACGCCGTGGAGCAGGAGCGGCGGATCAAGGAAAGCGAACTGAACACCGAAATCGCCGTCGAGGAGAAGCAGCGCCAGATCCGCGAGACGCAGATGGCCGCCGAGATCGCCATCGAGAAGCAGCGCGCTGGGCTCATGGATCAGCGCGCGGAAAACGAGCGCAAGGAAGCCGACACGCGCGCTTAC
>CAYPHP010000340.1:577-5162 GCA_964410045.1 uncultured Acidobacteriota bacterium
AAGCCACGCTGAAGCCGGTGAAGGGCGTCGACTGGCGGACGCTGATGATGTTGGCCCCGCATGGCGATCCGCGCACCACGATCGCCTTGGCCTTCCAGGAACTCGCGGCCAACGCCCAGAAGATCGGCGAACTCAACATCTCGCCCGAATTGCTCACTTCGCTGCTGTCCACCAAGGCGGGCAAGGAGAGTAAGTAAGGTGGCAGGCAAGTTCGACAAGATCGTCCTGGTCACGCGCAAGACCCGTCTCGCCGAACTGATCGAGCGGTTCAACACTCTGGCGCAAGCCAAGTTCTACATCGAGCGTTCCGGTGGCGACTTCGGTCAATACAAGGCCGAGGATGACGCCTACCGCCAGTCCGTGGAACAGGTCCGGCGCGGTATCGAAATCGGACTGCGCGTACAGGCGGTCGACCGCAGCCTGGTGCCGACTTTTACATTTCTTCCCGAAGACCTGGTGGTCACGCTGGGCCAGGACGGCTTGGTGGCCAACGTCGCCAAGTACGTCGGCGCGCAGCCGATCGTGGCCGTCAATCCGGATCCGGAGCGATTCGACGGCATCCTGCTGCCGTTTCTTCCCGGGCAAGTGCGGACGGCGGTGGAGAAGGTTATCGAAAAGCGCTGCCGCATCCGCGCCATCACTTTGGCCGAAGCCAAGCTGAACGACAGCCAGCGTCTGCTGGCCTTCAACGATCTCTTCCTTGGCGCGCGATCCCACGTCTCGGCGCGCTACCGGATTCACTGGCGCAAAGCGCAGGAGCCGCAGTCGTCGAGCGGCGTCCTGATCTCGACCGGCGCAGGCAGCACAGGGTGGCTTTCGTCGGTGTTCAACATGGCTTCGGGAGTTGCCGCGCTGGGCGGCGGACAAGCCGTCGATTCCATTCGCCTCGACTGGGAGGACCGCCGCCTGCTGTTCGTGGTCCGCGAACCGTTTGTCAGCCGGCATTCCCAGGCTGGCATCGTTGCCGGCTTCGTCGAACCGCAGGAATCCCTGGAGATCGAATCGCTGATGCCCAGCGGCGGCGTGATCTTCAGCGATGGCGTTGAAGAAGACTTCCTGCAATTCAATTCCGGCGCCGTGGTGACCATCGGCGCCGCGCCGGAAACCGCCCAATTGGTGGTGAGCTAGTCAAGAATGGACAGTCTGCGCGTGACCGTGGACATCGTGGTCTTCACGATCCGTGAGGCCGACTTGCACGTGCTCCTGGTGCGGCGAGGCGTGCCCCCGTTCGAAGGGCAGCAGGCCATCCCCGGTGGTTTTCTCCGCGAGGGAGAATCGCTGGAGGAAGCCGCGGCCCGCGAACTCTACGAAGAGACCGGCGTCCGCAACGTTTACCTGGAACAGCTTTACACCTTCGGCGATCCCGGACGCGATCCGCGCGGCCAGGTGGTGACCGTGGCCTATTACGCCCTGGTCGCGTCCGGCCGGCTGTCGCTGATAGCCGGCGCCGACGCTGCCGACGCGCGCTGGTTTCCCATGGCTCGTCTGCCGCGCCTGGCCTTCGACCATCAGCGCATTCTCCAATATGCGCTGGAGCGTCTGCGCAACAAGCTGGAATACACCACGGTCGGGTTTCAGCTTCTGCCGGAGAAGTTCACGTTAGGCGAGTTGCAGACGGTCTACGAAGTTATCCTGGGCCGGCGTCTCGACAAACGCAATTTCCGCCGCAAGATCGCGCTGCTGGGGATTCTGAAGCCGTTGCGCGAATGGCAGCGGACCGGCCGCAAGCCCGCGCAACTTTACCGCTTCGCGGCCGCGCGTTTTGAGAAGCTGAAAGACAAGGGAATCCTGTTCCCGTTCTGAAAGCCCGATTAGAATACGGCCATGACCATCACCCGCCGGGAACTGGCCCGTCTCGCGGCAGCCGCAGCCGTGTCGCGATTCCTGCCGTCCATTGAAGCGCAGCAGGACCGCAACATCGGATACTGCATCGTGGGTCTGGGCCGCATCTCCATGCAACACTTCATGCCTGGACTCAAGGCGTCCAAGCGCGCCAGGGTCACCGCGCTGGTCAGCGGTCATCGCGACAAGGCCGAGAAGATGGCCGCGGAGTACAACGTCCCGGCTGCCAGCATCTACAGCTACGAGAACTACGACGCGATCGCCGATAACAAGGCGATTGACGCGGTGTACATCGCGCTGCCCAACGGCATGCACGCCGAGTACACCATTCGCGCGGCCAAGGCCGGCAAGCATGTGCTCTGCGAAAAACCCATGGCCACCAGCGTCGCGGACTCGCGAGCCATGATCGAGGCTTGTCGCAAGGCCAACAAGAAGCTGATGATCGCTTATCGCTGCCAGTACGAGCCGACCAACCTGCGCGCCATCCAGTTGATCCGCGACGGCAAGCTGGGCAAGATCCAAGCGATCGAAAGCGCCAACGGCTTCAACATCCGCGCCGGGGAGTGGCGGCTCAACCGAAAACTGGCCGGCGGCGGTCCGCTGATGGATGTGGGCGTTTATTCGCTGAATGCTTGCCGCTATCTGACCGGCGAGGAGCCGCAAGAATTGCGCGGCTATTCTTCGGTGATCGATCAAGACGGACGCTTCACCGAGGTGGAAGAAAATCTTTCCTGGACCATGAAGTTCCCTTCCGGCGTAGTGGCCAGTTGCAATACGTCCTACGGCGTGAGCATGTCAGGCTTCTACCGGGTCCACGGGACCAAGGGCATGCTGCACGTCGAGCCGGCGTTCGGCTATCAGGGCCAGCGCTTGACCGCGCGCATCCAGGGGGAGGAGCCGCTGGACGAGCCGAACCCGAGCAAAGACCCGTCGCAGTTCACCGTGCAAGCCGACCATTTCACGGAATGCATTCTGGAAAACAAGGAGCCCAAGGCTTCCGGCCACGATGGTTTGCAGGACATGATCCACATGGCGGCGATCTATCGATCGTGCGGACGGGCCTGAGCCGGTCGCTCCTCGGTAACGTAGCCGCGAGGCATTCCGATCTTCTCTCCGCGGCGGCGGCGCACCCAGACGGCGAATCCGGTAATCACCTGGATCACCAGGATCAACGCGGCGGCGGACCACAGGATGCGCGTGGGCCAGCCGATAATGTCGCCGGTGTGCAGCGAGCGGATTCGGTTGGTGATCTGCATGCCCGGGGGAGCGGTCCGGAAATCTTCCACCAGGAGCGGCCGGCCGTTGTAGGGATCGACGTAGACGCGGGAGCGGCCCGTCGGCGTGCGGTCCTCCGGATACTTCAATTGAACGCGAAAGACGCCGCGAGGTCCCTGCGGCGCCGCCACCAGCGCGACCGCCGCACCGGGCAAGGCTCTCTGCGCGGCGGACACGGCTTGGTCAAACCCGATCTGGCGTCCGCCCTCTGCGGCCGCTTGCGGTACGCGCGGCCGCGGCGGATCGCCCATCCGTCGCTCGATCGCGGAATATGCTCTGCCCTCAAAGGCGACGGCTACTCCGGTCGCCGCGATCACCAGCAGCACCAGTGAAGAGTAGAACCCGGCGATGTTGTGCAGGTCGAAGATGATGGCCGGCCCGCCTTCGCGCCAGCGTACTCCCAGCAGTTTGTAACGAAGCCAGAGCGGCAGTCCGGTCAGCACCATCAAGCAAGCCAGGAACGACACGCCGCCAAGAAACCAATGGGCCCAACCTTCCAACTCCACCCACTGCGGCCCGGCAAAATCGGCCAGGAGTTGGGTGTGCAGGCTGTGGATGTAGAACACTTCCACCTGCTCGCGGCGCCGTCCGCCGAGCACGCGAGCGGTGTAGGGATCGACGAACACAACGCGCCCGCTGCTCATGCTCACCTGATCCGAACGATCGGGAGCCTCGGCCAAACGGATTGCGATGACGCCTCGGTCCGCCCCGGCTCGCTCGGCCGCGCGCGCGATTTCTTCCAGGCTCCGGCGTTGCTGTTGCGGCGTGACCTTGAGCAGTTTGGGATTCAACGCGGCGTCAATCTCGTTCGTAAAGACCAGCAGGCAGCCGGTCAGACCCAGGATCAGCAGGAAGGCGCCCGCCGCCAGGCCCAGCCACCTGTGGAGCGCCATCAGCGCCTTGCGCACCATTCTTGGATGATACGATGTTTCCGGACATCTCATGCTGGTCTGTTCCCAGTGCTCCGCGCCGTATCCGGCCGCTGTCGCGCGCTGGCGTTGTGACTGCGGCAGCTACCTGCGCCTGGACGCCACAGGCATGTTTTCGCTCGCCGCGCTGCGCGATCGTCCCGCCAACATGTGGCGATACCGCGAAACGCTGGGCCTGGGCGAGGAGACGCAGGCCGTGTCGTTGGGAGAAGGATTCACGCCGCTGGTGGCCGCGCAAATCGGCTCATTCCCCATGCTGCTCAAACTCGATTTCCTCTGTCCGACAGGTTCCTACAAGGACCGCGGCAGCACGGTGATGATCAGCCAGTTCCGCGAGTGGGGCATCGAGGAAATTGTGGAAGACAGCTCCGGAAATGCCGGCGCGTCGGTGGCGGCATATGCGGCGATGGCCGGAATCCGCGCCCGCGTCTATGTTCCGGCGCACGCGTCCGGTGGAAAGCTGGCGCAGATCCTGCAATACGGCGCGGAGTTGGTAAGCGTGCCGGGATCGCGTGAAGACACCACCACTGCGTGTCTGG
>CAYPHP010000341.1:0-5151 GCA_964410045.1 uncultured Acidobacteriota bacterium
CGGCGAGCAACGATCCCGATATCGTCGGGACAAGGGCGTTTAATGCGCCGACGCACACCGTCAGTGCTTTCGGAAGCTACGATTTCTCGGAACTGCTCACCAAGGGGTTGAAGCTTGGCGCGGTGGTCTACTACCGGGGTGAAGTCTCAGCTATTCCAGGGTTCGCGAATCAAACATATCCCGGTTACACGAGGGCAGACCTCTTTGCCATCTATGCACCGCTCAAATGGTTGAGCTTACAATTGAATCTCAACAATCTCTTCGATGCCCGGTACGTCGAAGGGCCTTTCTACTATTCTGGGTTCAACCATTTCGGACCCCCGCGGCACGTGATCGGCATGCTGCGGCTGACGTTTTAGGCCGCGAGACCGGGACAGGAAGGCGAGGGTAACTGGTCCCTTCGACTCAGCGGGGATGAAGATAAGGGCAAAGGCAAAAGCGATGGTGAGAGGCGGTGAGGGATTCTGTCGAAGCCGCTACAGCAGATCCTGAAACTGTTCAACGCTGAGATCTGCCGCGTCAAGGATCTGTCGAAGGGTGCCCGACTTGATGACGTGCTGCCGTGGGATGATCACAATGTGTTTGTCGTCAGTCATCGCAATGTGCTTGCTCTCTCGAAGAACATAAAAACCGGCTCGCCGAAGCGCGCGGACGATTCGCTCGTGAGACACCTGTGGCAGTTTACTCACACAGCAACCTCGACGGTCCGCAGCTTCTGCCGATGCTTGAGATCCTCGACGGCAGCGAGGTAGGTCTTGATCGCATCCTTGATATTCTCCATGGCTTCTTCTTCGGTGTCGCCTTGTGACACGCATCCTTTGAGTGTCGGGCATGTGACAACGTATCCACCGGACTCGGCATCTTGTTCCAGCACGATGGGAAATTCCATGGTCACTCCTTGAAGAGTTGGAAACCAGCAACCTTTCTGCCGGAGCTGTGGTGGGTCAGTCTATCCAGTTTTCGATCGGGGATCGATTGCGTCATCCGGAATCCGGTGGCGCAGAAGGTCCTGGTCGATCTCGTCCCGATGGTCTTGGTAATAACTGAGCGCGTTAAAGACTTGAGCCAGCGTGAGGTGCGGCAAGTGAATGAGAATCTCTTCCGGCATCGTGCCGAACTTCCACATCTCGCGATGGCTCGGACCGGAGTCCGGGTGCCCTTGATGATGGGGACCCTGCCGAGAATGCCGGGATCACCGGTCATATACGGATGACCTGTCGCGAGCGTCATGGCCTCGACCTCATGGACGGCACAGTACCGAATGACTCGGGGGAAGTCAACGAATAGGCTGACTGCCACGTATCGAGCAGGGCCGACCTCTTTGCCATTTATGCCCCGCTCCCATGGCTCAGTTTTCAAGTCAATCTCAACAATCTCGCCGATGCGCGGTTTGTTGAAGGACCGCTCAGTTATATAGCAGGCAATCAATTCGGCGCGCCGCGGCACGTGATCGGCATGGTGCGGATGACGTTCTGAGGGACTGGCTCCGTCACTCGTCGTTCGTGAAGCGTGAAACGTGAAGCGCATACGAAGGAGCCGAATGGGGCTGTCCCTGTTCGGGCGGTGTGTCCCGGATAGTGGGGAAGTTGTAAAGTTAGGAAGTGAGAGTGGGAAAGCCGTCACATATGTCTTCTGACATCCATGCGCTGGTGCAGTACACGCACGATCCGAATACCCTGCTCCACAGGCATGTAAAAGATGATGTGGGATTCATACTCCCACTGCCGCAGTCCTCGCGCGAGCGCCTCGGCCCGGCGGCCACGCGTGGGCTGCTCCGCGACGATCTGAAACTGCTCCTGCATGCCCAAGAGATAGACGCGCGCTTGGTCCAGTCCGAATCGGAGGATCGTGTATTCGTAGATAGCATCAAGATCCGACGCGGCTTTCGGCGAGAGACTATAGACGGCCATTCGTCTTCAGCCGCGCTTCGACAGCCTGCATGATCTGCGGCACGGTGCGGTCACTGACGCCGCTGTCCAGCCCTTCCTGCACCGCCTGCTTCAAGGCCTGGAATTTCGCGCGGCCCTGATCACGCCGGATCAGATCCCGGATGTATTCGCTGTCGTTCGTGAAGTGGCCGCGCTTGATCAGCGTCTTGATCCATTTATCCTGTTGTGCGGTCACCGTGATGGTCTTTCGTGTGGTGGTCATATCGGCGCCTCCGTTCGGATCATACTATTGGTGTAGTGTAGCACTGTTTCGTATCCAGGAGAAGCGTGTCACGCGCTGCCGGCAATGATGCACTCGGCGCTCAGAGGCGGAGAGTTGTGCTGAAGATGCCGGCCCACACGCACTCTCGGCGCGCCGCGGCATGTGATCGGCAGGGTGCGGATGACGTTCTAGGGAAACCGTTAGCCGTCAACGGTGGGGAAGTTAAAAGTTGAAAGTGAGAAAGTGGGTAGGTGAAAAGGCTGATGTCGATTTAAGGGATCGCCAGTCTTCAGAGTCGCTGTTGCCAGCGACGCGGATCACGGCTCCCATGAATACAGGCCGCAATCACGATGTCGCCCTTCTGTACGACGTAGATGAGACTATATGGAAATCGCCTCAGGACGGCGCGGCGCGCCTGACCAAACACAGTGGGATAGAGGGCCGGATGGCGCTGCACGGTCGAAAGGACTGCGTCGAGTGACCGTAACAACTCAGCGCCCAACCCACGGCCGCGTGTTTCGTACCAGTCCACAGCCTCGGACAGCTCTGCTTCGGCTTCAGGGCGAAAAACAATGCGCAGCGTCATCCGAGCTTAGCCCAGAGCCGAGCCCGCACGTCCTCCCAGCTGGCTGCTGAGTTCGGGTCGCGATCATGGTCGGCGAGGCGTCGTTCAATCTCCTGGCGTTGTGCCTCCGACAAGGCAGGCAGACGTTCCGGTTCCGCAGCCACACTATCCCACAAGTCCTCGGCCAGTTGGATGCGCTCGGCAGGAGTCAGCTTCAACAGGGCTTCAACCAACGTCTCATTCATCCAGGCTCTCCTTCTCACACAGCATGGTGCTTCCGTTATTATAGGCAATCTCCGTCGAGTTGCCTAGCGTCCCCTCCTCATCTACCAGGCGGCCTTCAACCGTACTCTTTCGGGAAGAGAGGGCTCCAGACCCGGATGAGGTTTCTGCTCGCTCGGACGTCATAATATACGGACCTCCGTGTCTTGAGCCGCCGTCTGACGTAGGAACACATCGGTTGACACAAGCAGGATGATCTCGCACGACACAGACGAACCCCGCGCGGCCTCGTCTCTGCTGGATTCCATCAACGCCGCGCTGGGCTCCGATGATGCGGTCTTCGCCCTGCGCCTGTGCGAAGACCGGCTGGCCAGTACGCCGGACGATCCGGATGCGCACCGTTATCTCGGCCAGATTTATGCGCGGCAGGGTGCGCTGGACGCCGCTCGTGCGGCTGCCCGCCGCGCGACGGAACTGGCGCCTCACGATCCCCGCACCTGGTCCGATCTCGGACGGGTGTGGGTGCTGTCCCGTGACTGGCCGGCGGCGGTGCGCTGTTTCCGTCAGGCCGTCGGTCTCAAGGCCGACTATGCCGACGGCTGGCATAACTTGGGCGCCGCGCTCAAACAGACCGGGGAGCAGGAGCGGGCGTTAGCCTGCCTGCAACGGGCGCTTGCGCTTGAACCGACCCGCGCCGAGACCTATCTGGCGATGGGCGGGCTCTTGATTGAAGACGGGCAACTGGATGAAGCCCTCTGGTGCTTCGAACGGGCCGCGGCCCATGCGCCGGACTCCTCGCGGGCACGCCATCGGCTGGCGCAGGAACTCTCCGACTGCGGCCAGGTGGACCAGGCGGAAGCCCTGTTCCGGTCCTCGCTCAGGGGCAATCCGGATGATCTCGACGCCTGGTTCGGCCTGGGGCATGCCATGGAAGATTTGGGCCGGGCCGACTTAGCCCCGACGTGCTATCTCAAGGTCCTCGAACGGCAGCCGGGCCATGGGCTGGCGCTCGGGCAGTATCTGACTCTCGTGAAGGATGAGACCGAAGCGGCCCCGTGGGTGGCCCATGCGCAGGAGGCGCTTATACGGAGAGAGACGCCTGATGAGGCCCAGGCGCTCGTGGGCTATGGGCTCGCCAAGTATTTCGACCGCCGTCAGCAGTATGAACAGGCGGCCCACGCGGGATTGGTGGCCAACGCGGCCCGCCGGCGGAAGGCCGGGCCCTTGAACCGGGCGGCCCTGCAGGCGAAGGGGGACGGGATCCTCGCGACCTATACCACGGAGTTCTTTGCGGAGCGCAAGCGGTTCGGGATCGGGACGGATCAGCCGGTGTTTATCGTGGGATTGCCGCGGTCAGGCACGACCCTCATCGAGCAGATTCTTGCCGCCCATCCGTCCATGCACGGAGCCGGCGAATTGCCCGATTTGGCCCGCTTGGCCGTGCAATCGCTGGCCGGGCTCAAGAAAACGCCCTGGCAAGCGGCCTCGCAACTGGACGAGAGGGCCAGCCGGCTGTTGGCCCATGAATATCTGCGGGCGCTCCGGCGGAATGCGCCACCCGGTTGCCCACGCATCAGCGACAAGCAGCCGCTCAATTACTTTCACCTGGCCTTCGCCGCCCTGTTGTTTCCGAATGCCCGCGTCATCCATTGCCGGCGCGATGTCCGCGACAATGCGCTCTCGATCTGGATGGAGAATTTCAATGCCGACCAGCGCTATGCGACCGATTTCGAGGATCTCGCGCACTTCATCGCGCAGGAGCGGCGACTGATGGACCATTGGAAATCCGTACTGCCGTTGACGATCCTGACGATCCACTATGAAGAGGTGGTCGCCAATCTCGAAGGGCAGGCGCGGCGGTTGCTCGAGTTTCTGGGCGCGCCCTGGGATGACCGCTGTCTCAATTTCCACCAACAAGAACGAGCGGTTCAGACGCCGAGCCGCTGGCAGGTCCGCCAGCCGATCTATTCCAAGTCCGTCGGTCGGTGGAAACACTATGGGGACTATCTGCCGGGGCTAGAAAGCGTCTTTGCGGAAGTAGTGTGAAAGTTAGAAAGTGAGCAAAGTCGGAAAGTGGAGGTGCTGGGTTACGGCGGGGAAGATGATAGGCCTATCGCATCAACGCGACAAACCCTTCTTGCTCGAAGTGACGATCCGTGGTGAGGGCCAGCCAGTAGGCCGTATCGGCAAAGACGTGCCTCAAGAAACGTGGC
>CAYPHP010000342.1:0-5149 GCA_964410045.1 uncultured Acidobacteriota bacterium
CGCGCTGCGCGCCCAGGGCCGCTCACCGTTCCGCTACTCCATCTGCAACGAGATCTTCGAGAAGTGGGACTTTGCCAAGGCTTGCAAGGCGGCTCGACAGATGGGCTATACCGGCCTCGAAATCGCGCCGTTCACTCTAGGCGACAGCGTCGACGACATCTCCCCGGCCCGGCGCAAAGAATTGCGCGACATCATGCGCTCGGAAGGTCTCACTTTCGCCGGACTGCATTGGATCCTGGTGACGCCCAAGTGGCTGCACATCACCACCGCCGACAAAAGCGTCCGCGAGCGAAGCTGGGAATACTTCGGCAAGCTGGTGGACTTCTGCGGCGACCTGGGTCGCGACGGCAAGATGGTGATGGGGTCGCCGAAGCAACGCGGAACGCAGGGCCTGTCGCGTCAGGACGCCACCAAGCATGTGGCCGAAGGTCTGGCCAAGGTGGCGCCGCGCGCCGCGGCCCGACGTGCCACCATTTGTATTGAGGCGCTCGACCATTCGCAGACCGACGTGATCAATACACTGGCCGAAGCCGCGGCGGTGGTCGAGCAGGTGAAGCATCCGGCGATCCAGACCATGTTCGACTTCCACAACATCCCCGACGAAACCGAGAAGCCCGAGGTGCTGGTACGCCGCTACCGCTCCATGATCCGCCACGTCCACATCAATGAAATGGATGGACGTCATCCCGGCACCGGCAAGTTTGATTTCCTCCCCGTGCTGCGCGTGCTGAAGGAGACGAAATATCCCGGCTGGGTGTCGCTGGAGGTGTTTGACTTCAAGCCCGGCGCGGAAAAGATCGGGTCCGAGGCGATGGCGTATATGAAGAAGTTGGAGACAGCGCTCTAGGCGAACAGAAGGCGGCCCTTGGGCTCTGGAATGGGACGGCCTAGTTCTTTGGCCGTTTCAATCCACTCGGTGATAACGAGCTCGAGTGCGGCGAGGGCTTCGCGATGCGTCGGACCGTCGGCGGCACAACCGGGGAGTTCGGGTGCCTCCGCGATGAACGCCTGGTCTTCCTCGCTCCAGTAGATGATCACCTCGTACTTAGTCAACGGGCCCTCCGCCCAGCTTGTACTTTATTATCACATTTCTGACCTGCTTCACCTGGTATGGCTTGGCCTTGGCGCCCTTCGGCTGCAAGTTCAGAATCTCGTCGACACCCGGACGAGAAAAGATGTGATGGCTGCAGCGGATGCGCTCGTTGAAGCCCAGCGAGCGGACGACGCCGCACAGATCGGCGAAGGCCACGTTTGCATCTGACCTGCCGTGAAGAATGCTGGCGAGTGTTTTCTCAGATCCCAAACGCGTCCTAGTTTAGCAGTAAGCCCGGTCGCGGAACGCTCTAAGCCAGGGGGCAGGGGTCTCACCGGATCCGGATTCCGCCAAATGCTCCAGCGGGCTGCGCGAGAAGGCCCGTAGCCGGCACGGGAAGCGCGCCGGCGCCTGGGAATCTAGCGCCGCATCTCGGACTTTTTCCGCCAACCCGCAAAACCCTTGTAATCTATCACTTGCGGCGCGTCAAGGATGCTACATTTTGCGGCAAGTCTGCCACAGAAAAAGTCTATTGTACTGATTCTGTGCGGTTTACGGGAAGCCCGCTACTATGTAAAACTTGCTGGTCCGCTCAGGTAAAGTCCCTGTCTTCAACCACTTGCATTTTTTCAAGGCCCGAAAATTTGGACCCGCCTGCTATACTCAAATCAGAGAGAGAAGATAGAACGATTCCCTCCCGCTAGAAAACTCCAAATCTACCGAGGTACCAAGCCATGGTTTCCGAACAGAAACTTGCGGCCAACCGCCGCAATGCGCAGAAGTCTACCGGCCCCCGGACGGTGTCCGGCAAGGCCATTGCCTCCCGCAACGCAGTCAAGCACGGGCTGTGCAGCAGCATGCCCCTGATCAGCAACGAAAACGAAGCCGATTTCGCGGTCTTCGTCGACCGCTGGCTGGACGAGCTGAAGCCGGCCAGTGTGCGCCAGGAAATGCTCGCTGAGCAGATCATCCTGGCCGCCTGGCAGCTTCGCCGGGTCGCCGGGCTCCGGGCCGGCCTGATCCGCCCCATCATGGAGTGGAACATCGAGCACGGCGCCGCGCACCCCATGAAAATGGATGCGGACGACTACTCGAGCCTGGGCAAGCTCGACCGCCACCAGGCCGCGTTGGAACGTTCTTACCAGCGTAACTTCAAGGAGTTGGAAGAGGTCCGGGCCCAAGAAGCCGAAAGGGATGAGCCATTACAAAACGAACCCACCGAAGAGGCTCAAGACTCAAGGCTCGAGGCTCAAGGAATGCAAAACGAACCCAACTTGCCAGGCCACTCGCCAACCAAGCCAATGACTCCTACACGCGAACTCCAGACGTGAAGCCCTGCAGGCCTCCCGAATCTTCACGAAAAAGGGCCGCAGCAGACGCCAATTGCTCGGGGTGTCCCAGAAGCAGCAAGCGATCCTCCGCCTGAATCATCTCCTGCGGATCGGGATTCATGGCCACCGTGCCATCCGGGCGCTGAATGGCGATCACGGTGGCGCCCGTCCCGGAACGAATCGCGCATTCCGCCAGCAGCCTGCCGACCAGCGCGCTGTTAGGACCCACGCGGTAGACCTCGAGCGACAGATTCTTCAGGAAGCGCTGCAAGTTCTCCACCGGCCGGTGGGTGGTGTAGGCGGCCTGGGTCACGCGGAACAGCTCGTAACCGTCCAGGCGCACCTGCCAGATGCAACGCTCGATGATGTCGCGCGGGATCAGGTAGCGATCCAGCACCCGGGAGAAGATCTCCACCGACGTTTCAAACTCTTCGGGGACCACTTCGTGCGCGCCGACCGCAAACAGCGGTTCCATCTCGCGCAGGTATCGCGTGCGCACGATCACGTAGATGCGCGGATTCAGGCGCAGCGCCAGCTCGGTGCAGGCGCGGGTGGCCGCCGGGTCGGAGATGGCGATCACCAGCACGCGGGCGCGCTCGATCCCCACCAACGCCAGCAGGTCCTCGCGCGTGGCGTCGCCGTAGACTACTGGAACGCCTTTTTTCCGCTCGTCGTGGACCGTGTCCGGGTTCATCTCGATGGCCAGGTACGGGACCTTGACGCGCTCCAGCACCCGCGCCAGGTTCCGACCGTTCACGCCGTAGCCGATGATGATCACGTGGTCCTGCAGCTCGAGCTTGGAGGCGTCGTCGTGTTCGGGTTCGCGTCCCGCGGCCCAGCGGCCGGAGGCGCGCTTGGCCAGCCAGGCGGCCCAGCGCGGACCGAAAGCGTGCAGCAGCGGGGTCAGCGCCATGGTCACCAACGCCACCGCCAGGAACACCTGGTTGAGCTGGATCCCCATCAGCCCGGCGCCGGCCTTCGACAGGACAAAGGAGAATTCGCCGATCTGCGCCAGCAGCAGTCCGGTGATCACCGCAATCCGCAAGGGCTTGCCCAGCGCCACAGCCACGCCTGCGGTGATCAGCGACTTCACCGCCAGGACCCCGAGCACTCCGCCCGCCACCAGCAGCGGAGAAGTCAGCAGCGTGCGTACGTCGAACAACATGCCCATGGAGATGAAGAACAGGCTGTTGAAGACTTCGCGGAACGGCAGGATCTCGCTGAGCGCCTGGTGGCCGTACTCGGACTCCGAGATCACCAAGCCAGCGATGAATGCGCCCAGGGCCAGCGAGAGTCCGGCTTGGGCCGAGGCCCAGGCCGTGCCCATGCACAGGAACATGATGGTGAGCACGAAGATCTCGCGCTTGCGGGTTTGCACCACCAATTGCAGGATCCGCGGGACAGCGAAACGCGCGCCCACGAACGCCACAGCCACCAGGACCACGGCCTTGAGCATCACTCCGGCGGCGCTCAGCCAGTTCCCGCCCTGGCCCATCAGCAGGGGTGTGATCAACAGCATGGGCACCACGCAGAGATCCTGAAAGATCAGGATGCCCAGCGAGGCCCGGCCTTGCGGGCTCTCCGTTTCTCCGTGATCGCCCAGCAGGCGCAGCACCACCGCGGTGCTGCTGAGGGCCGCCAGCATTCCCAGGAACATGGCGGTTTGCCATTTGAGCCCGCCCAGCCAGGCCGCCGCCATGATCGCGGCCGTCGTCAGAGTCACCTGCAATCCGCCGCCGGCCAGCAGAAACGCCCTGATCCGCAGCAGGTGCTGGATGGAGAACTCGATGCCCACGGTGAACAACAGCAGCACGACGCCGACTTCGGCCATGATCTCCACGTCGTGGACCGCGTGGATCAACTGGAATCCATACGGCCCGCAGACCACTCCGGTGATCAGGAATCCGACGATCGGTGGGAGCTTGGCGCGATGGAACAGGGCCACCGCCACCACGCCCAGGCCAAACAGCACCAGCAGGTCCTGCAAGAAACTGAGGTCCGGCATTAAGTTGCCTCCAACCCCCCTCGGCTAGTCTTTCACGCGTGCGGGCGGGATCTCCACTCCGCAATGTTTGCAGCGCACCTTCCGATTCAGCTCACTCTGGGCCACAATCTGCTTGCGCAGGCATTCCGGGCATTTCCGGGTCAACTTCTTCATTGTCACGTAAGTATTCACCATCTGGAAAAAGACCATGGCATCCTCCTCAACGGAAAAATAGGCGTCATCGATCCGCACCTCGCCGGGGCGGACTGAACGGATGAGTTGTTGAGGAGTTCTAACAGAGACGCTGGCAGGTGAGCTGCCGGAGATCGCGCGAACTCAGCCGCACAGCCTCATTCGAGCCCGCCAGCGCGGCCCACTCGGAAGCGGATTGCGGCGCCACCGGGACGGCCGCCAGCACGATGGCGTGGCTGGCCAGATCCAGGATCTTGCCGTGGGCTACCGCGGTGGGCGTGGGGGTCTGCGGACAGGTGAACACGAACAGGAGGGGATAGATCGCCAACACCATCGCGATCGATCTGAGCGGCCCTCGCATGCCTGTATTATGCCATGACTAGGGAAATACCGCTCCCTGTGATCCTGGGAGTGCGGATCTACGGCAGCAAGACCACCATGCCGAAGAGTTTGCTCTGGCGAAGCTGTTTCTGCAGAGTCTGCGCGGCGGCTTCGGAGTTCTCCGCGCCCACCAGGACGCGGTACAACTCGCCCTCCTGGAAGATCTTCACCGGGGAATGCTCGCGGGAGACGCGGGCTTGCAAGCGTTCGGCATTGTCGCGATCGCGG
>CAYPHP010000343.1:0-5148 GCA_964410045.1 uncultured Acidobacteriota bacterium
GAGCCGGGCGTTCGGCTTGGCCTGGATCTCGACAGTTTCGGCGGACGCATGGCGAATGCCTGGGGCAGTTTGCTCAGCGCCGTGCGGACCGGCGCGCCCGCGTATCACGAGGTCTTCGGCCGTCCGTATTGGGAGGATCTGCAGGCCCATCCTGAAATCGCCGCGGACTTCGACGAATGTATGGGCCCGGGACATGGTCCACAAGACCCGGAGGTGCTGGTCAGCGGCGGCTGGGAAAGCGTGCGGACCGTGGTCGACGTTGGCGGCGGCACGGGATCGCTGCTGGCGGAAGTCCTGCGCGCCCGGCCAGACGTGCGAGGGATTCTGGTGGATCTTCCCGCGACGGTGGCGCGATCCGCGGAGGTTTTTCAACGGGCAGGGGTGGCCGGCCGGGTCACCACCGTGGGGCAAAGCTTCTTCGATCCGCTGCCTGCGGGAGCGGATCTCTACCTGTTGAAGAGCGTATTACCCAACTGGCCCTATCGCGAAGCTGCGGTTCTCTTGCGTCGCTGCGCGGAAGCGGCGCGCCCCGCGGGCCGCGTGGTCCTGCTGAACGGCGTTTCGCCGGGCCAACCGTCGCCGGAGTTACTGATGATGGTGTTGGTGGGTGGGAAGGAACGTAGTCTGGCGGAGTTCCGCGATCTGGCTCGCGATGCGGGTCTCGAAGTCTACGCCGCCGAGCGGCAAGAGTCAGGGCGGTTTGTCGTCGAGTGCCGTCCCCGATAGTCGCCCCTACGAAACCTCCAGTACCGCTGCGCCGCGAACCTTGCCTTGCTTCAACAATTGCAGCGCCTGGTTGGCCTGTTCCAACGGATATGTTTCGACCTCCGTGCGCAGTGGGATCCGGCCGGCCAGCTCCAGGAGCCCTTCCACATCGCGGCGCGTACTGTTCGAGACGCTCAGCAAGGTACGTTCGTGGTAGAGCGACTGGGCATAGTTCAGCTCTGGAATCGGCGACATGTAGATACCGGCCAGCGCGCAGGTGCCGCCGCGTCCCAAAGCCGCAAGAGCCATGGGAACCAGCCACCCTGCGGGCGCGAAGATGATGGCCGAGTCCAGCGGGACGCCGGGCGAGTCTTCGGCTCGGCCTGTCCAGTGCGCCCCGAGGCTTTCGGCGAGCTTTCGATGCTCGCTTGTGCGGGAGTAGACATAAACCTGGCAGCCTTGATGCACGGCGATCTGCAGGACCAGGTGCGCCGATGCGCCGAAGCCGTACAGACCTAATCGCCTTCCGGACTGAGCCTTGCTCAACCGCAGGGCGCGGTAGCCGATCACGCCCGCGCACAGCAGCGGTGCGGTGTGGACGTCGTCCAGACCGGCGGGCAGGTGGTAAGCGAAATCTTCGTGAATCACAATGTACTGGGCGTAGCCGCCGTGGGTATGCAGCCCGGTGAAGCGGGCTCGTTCGCACAGGTTCTCCTGTCCCCGATGACAGTAAGCGCATTCGCCGCAGATCCAGTTAAGCCAGGGGACGCCGACGCGATCGCCCGTCCGGAAGCGGCTGGCATGCCGACCCTGCGCGGAAACCACACCCACGATCTGATGGCCTGGGACCACCGGCAGCCGGGCCACCTCCAGCTCGCCTTCCACCTCGTGCAGGTCGGTGTGGCAGACTCCGCAGGCATGGATGGAGATGACGATGTCTTGTTCGCCCGGCTTAGGGTCGGGCGCCTCGGCCAACTCGAGCGGCAGGGAGTCGACTGGGCCGGGCCGGCGCAAGAGCATGCACTTCATAGCTGGTGGGTCATAGTCTACTCTGCTCGAGTCGCTCCGCCACCGCCAGGACCACTTCTTCTTCAAACGGCCGGCCGATCACCTGCACGCCGATCGGCAGTCCCTCCGGCGACTTGCCCACAGGCACGACAGCGGCGGGCAGACCAAGCAAGTTGCACAGTTGGCAGTAACTGAACGAGCGCAGGTAGTCAACCGTTCGGCCATCGATGGTCCAGCTTCGCTCGCCGTGCCGGAACGCTGGCGTGGAACAGACCGGGCTGAGCAGCACTGGGTATCGCTCCATTTGCCGTAGCAGGTCCAGGCGCATCTGGTCGCGAGCCATCCAGCGCTGAACGAGGGTGGGGAAGTCGGGCCGGGGGAACTCGGCGAGGCGGCTGAAGTAGTCGGTCAGCAGGGGGCTGGAATCGATTGTCGGCTCCAATATGGCCTCGACGCAGGAGCCAAAGAAGGTCATGAACAACTCGAAGAATCCTTCCAAACCTACTGGAACGAAAGGCTCTACGATCATGCCATGGGAGGTCAGGCGATCCGCTGCCGTGCGTACCGCGGCGCGGGTTTCAGCGGTGACCGGCGCTACTCCGTTGTCGACGAACCAGCCGATGTGGATCTCCTGGGGCGGTGCGATCGGTCCCAAGCGGACGGAGCGCACGTCGCCAAAATCGAGCCCGTCGGTGGCCTGCAGCATCAGGCGCAGGTCGGCGACCGTGCGGGCCATTGGCCCGACCACGCCGAGTTGCGTGAAGGGGCCAAGGCTGGCCGGAAAGTGCCCAGCGATGGAGACACGTCCGGGCGTGGGCTTGAGGCCGCAGATTCCGCAGAAGTGCGCGGGCACCCTGATCGACCCGCCGCCGTCGCTGCCGATGCCTGCCGCCGACATCCCGCTGGCGATCGCCGCAGCCTCGCCCCCGCTCGATCCACCCGCGGTGCGTGCGGTATCAAGGGGATGGTTGGTGCGTCCGTTAAGCCGGTTGTCGGTCTCCCAGGCCATCAGGAACTCCGGGACGTTGGTGGTCCCCAGGACAATCGCTCCGGCTCGTTTCAGCCGGGCGACCAGCGTGGCATCGGCGTCGGCACAGACCCCAGCGCGCAACCGCGAGCCGCACTCCTGGCGCAGACCGGCAACGGCGATCGAGCTTTTGATGCTGATGGGGACGCCGTGCAACGGGCCAAGCGAATCGCCGCGCATCACTGCAGCTTCGGCGGCGCGGGCGGCGACCATGGCCCGCTCGGCGTCCACTTCCACGAAGGCGTTGATCTGAGGATTCAGTTTCTCGATCCGTTCGAGGTGTTCCCGCACCACTTCCACCGGCGACAATTGGCGCTCGCGGACTGCGTCGGCGATCTGGGCGGCGGATCGGAGCATGGACGGCCATTAAATCACAGCGGGTATGTTATTCTCCCTACTCGCATGAAGCCGGACCGGGAACTGGTTGAACGCCTGCTGTACTTCATGAAGCTGCAGCGCGAGATCGAAGATCGCATCGAGCGCAAGCTTTACCGCCAAGGCAAGATCGTGGGAGGGGTGTACACGGGCCGGGGGCAGGAAGCCATCGGTGTGGCCGCCGCGCTGGCTGCCGGGAAAGACGATGTGCTTTCACCCTGTCATCGGGACATGGGGGCCTACCTGGTCCGAGGCATGGAGCCGCGGACCATCCTTTCGCAATACCTGGGCCGCGAGGAGAGTCCGACGCGCGGTCGCGACGGGAACATGCACATGGGCGATCTTCGTCTCGGGCTGCTGGCCTTCATCAGCCATCTGGCGGCGGTGATCCCGGTGGCGGGCGGCATCGCCCTCTCCTTCAAGTATCGCGGGCAGCCCAACGTGGTGATCAACTGGTTCGGCGACGGCGCGACCAGCCGGGGCGACTGGCACGAGGCGCTGAACCTGGCCGCGGTCCACAAGCTGCCCATCGTCTACATCTGCAACAACAATCAGTACGCCTACTCGACGCCGGTCGCCTTGCAGATGCCGGTGGAGAACGTCGCCGACCGCGCCGTGGCCTACAACATGCCCGGCAAGACGGTGGACGGCAACGACGCGCTGGCGGTGCACGCCGCGGCGCGCGAAGCCGTAGCTCACGCGCGATCCGGCAAGGGACCGTACTTGATCGAATGCAAGTCGTTCCGCATGACCGGGCATTCCGCTCACGACGCCGCCGAATACGTGCCGAAGGGAATGTTCGAAGAGTGGGAGAAGCGCGATCCGATCCGCCGCCTGGAGCAACTGGGGACCCTGACCAAGGCTGAACTAAAGGCGATGGACGAGCGCGTGCACAAGACGGTGGACGAGGCGGTGGCCTGGGCCGAGTCGCGGCCCTGGCCCGATCCGGCGACGCTGCTCGAGGGGGTCTATGACCGCGCCTAAGCCCGTGCCGTCCGAGATCACCTACGTCGAAGCCATCCGTCAGGGATTGTGGGAAGAACTGGAGCGCGACGAAAACGTCTTTCTGCTCGGCGAGGACATCGGTGCGTACGGCGGGGCTTTCCGAGTCACCGCCGGAATGCTGGACCACTTCGGTCCGCGACGCATCATGGACACCCCGGTTTCGGAGAGCGCCATCGTGGGCACAGCGATCGGCGCCGCTTACATGGGGCTGCGTCCGGTGGTGGAGATGCAGTTCGCCGACTTCATTTCCTGCGCCTACGATCAACTGGTGAACTTCGCCGCTAAGAGCCGGTTCCGTTGGGGCGTTGGCGTGCCGATGGTGGTGCGCGCTCCGAGCGGCGGCGGCATTCACGGCGGCCCGTTCCACTCACAGAATCCGGAGATGGCTTTTGTACACGCGCCTGGATTAAAGGTTGTTGCGCCGTCCACCGCATACGACGCCAAGGGCCTGATCAAGGGGGCCATCCGCGACAACGATCCGGTAATCTACTTCGAGCACAAACTGCTCTACCGCCGGATCAAGGAAACGCTGCCGCACGAAGACTACGTGGTGCCGATCGGCAAAGCCGCGGTGCGCCGCGAGGGATCCGACCTGAGCATCATCACCTACGGCGCCATGGTCTGGGTCGCGATGGAGGCTGCCGAGACGTTGGCCAAAGAGAATATCCAGGTGGAAGTACTCGACCTGCGGACGTTGCAGCCCCTGGATGTCGACGCGGTGCTGGCGACCGTTGCAAAGACCAGCCGCGTGATCCTGCTGCACGAAGATACGCGTACCGGCGGGTTGGGCGGGGAACTGGCGGCTATTATTTCCGAGCAGGCTTTTGATTGCCTGGATGCCCCGATCCTGCGCGTCACCGCGCCTGATTGTCCGGTGCCCTTCAGTCCTCCGCTAGAGGAAGCGTTTCTGCCGGACAGCAAGAAGGTGGTGGATGCCTGCCGCAACCTGTTGTCGTATTGAAAGTCCGGTTCTAGTACGGAGATCCCATCGGATCGAGTACCTCGTCCCTAAAGGGTTTGGGAAGGAA
>CAYPHP010000344.1:0-5133 GCA_964410045.1 uncultured Acidobacteriota bacterium
GTCGAAACGCAAGCCGAGCTTGCCCACGCCTCCCGGTCCCGGATCACCAGGGCCGGGCCCGGAGATCCCCAAATGCGACGCGTTCAATTCGCCCAGCATGAGATTGATGATCCGGCGTACCTCGTCGGAGGTTGACGCGCCGCTGATGTAAGGAGCGAACTGGCCGCGGGCGGCGTTCCAGTTCACGCCATGGAAGTTGGGATCGAAGAATGTATCCCGCAGATAACTCCAGGCCTGCTGAAACACCTCCAGCTTCTCCTGCTGGAAATCAACGTCCATCTCCGCGCTCACGGCCAACGGGCGTGCCTGACGCGATTCCACGGTGATCATCTGGATGCGTCCTTGCTCCAGGTAGTAGACCTCTCGGCTGTCGGGCGTGAACTGCGCCGCGCTCTTGTTGCCCGTGGTCGAGGTGAGCTGGCGAGTGACCGGCGCCTCCCGGGCCAATTCGTCGAGCGAGTAGAGGTAGAGATTCACCTGCCCGGCCGCGTCGCCAGGCATGAGCACCCACTTGCCGTCCGGGCTGATTACCTGTGCGCCGGCGTCGACGCCCAAGGGGAGGAACGACAACCGGCGGCGAATGCCCTCGAAGACGATCTCGACTTTGGGCGGCTCGCTTTTTCTGGCTTCAGCGCCGCCCGCCGGCCGGGCCGGCTCATCTTTGAACAGGTCGCGGAACTGGTCTTCCCGGAAACGGGGAGCGCGGGGAATCAGATCGACTCGCGCGATCCGGCCGGGCTCGGTTCGTTGTCCGGTCTGGAACAGGATGTACTTGCCGTCGGGACTCCAACTGATGCCGCCACCACCCAAGTTGCCGAGGAAACTGATCGGCTGGACCTCACCTCCCGCCGCGGGAACCACATGGACATTCCGCAGGGCCTTTGCGCCGTGGGCGTAGAAGGCGATCCACTTGCTGTCCGGCGACCATTCGAGGCACCGCGCGGCGCCGAACGGCGGGCGTTCCAGCAGGCCGGTGTAGAGCACACGCTCCTGCTTCGAGGCCACTTCGATCACCCGCAACTCCCGGCCGTCGCGTTCAAACGCGATGTGTTTGCCGTCGGGTGAAAATCGCGGCGACACATCGGGCTTGTCGCTGTTGGTCAATTGGGTTTCGGCTCCGCCGGTGAAGTCGTAAAGGAAAATGTGCGGCGTGCCGTCGCGATCCGAAAGGTAGACCAAACGCTTGCTGTCGGGGGCCCAGGAGACGCGATACTCATTGCCGGGCGATCGCGTGACCCGGGCGGCCTCGCCGCCATCCTTCGCCCCAGCGGCGAAGATTTCGCCACGCACCACGAAGGCCACCTTCTTGCCGTCGGGCGAGAGCGCCATTTCCTGAAGCCCGGTGTTCAGCGTCAAATGTTCGACGGCCGGTCCGGCGGGCCTGCCGCGGCGGCTGATCTTCACCGGCCGTGCTGTGCCGCCGCCCGAGTCCATCTTCCAGATCTCGAAATTGCGCTCGAAGACAATTTCCTTGCCGTCGTAGGAAATGGAAGGCCACAGGAGCCGGCCGTCGCGGAACTGCGTGAGTTGGCGGGGCCGCCCTCCCGGCGAGCGGGTCCATAAGTTCTCCGCGCCGCCGCGATCGGACATGTAGAACAAGCTGCGGCCGTCGGCGCTCCACATCGGCCAGACCGTCTTTTCCCCGCCGGGCGCTCCTTCGCGTCCGGCCACTTTCTCATAGCTCCCCGCACGGAGCAGCCAGATTTCCGACTCGTCCAGGTGGCTGTGACCCTTGCGCCACCATTGCCCTGCCACCACGCCGCGCGCGGTAAACGCCAAGGCAGTGCCGTCGGGAGAGGGCGCGGAAAAGTATTCGCTGGCGTAGCGGTCGGCGCTGACCGGCAGCGGCGTGCCGCCCTCCGCGCTCACCCGGTGGACGTCTTGAAATCCGGCGATATCCTTGCTGGTTGACGAGAAGTAGATCCAGCGTCCGTCGCGCGACCAGGCGTCGAGCTGCTCGGCGGAGTCGTCGTAGGTCAAGCGGCGCAGGTCGCCGCTGGCCAGCGTCAGCACGTAGAGGTCGCCGTTGCCGGTGCGCGTGGAGACGAACGCCAGACGTTTCCCGTCGGGCGAATACAGCGGGCGGGATTCGGTGGCCGGATGCGAAACCAACAACCGTGCTTCACCGCCTCCCGCCGGGACGGTCCACAGGTCGCCGCCCGACGCGAAGGCGATTTCCGACCGGTCCGGGGAGAGGCTAGGCTCGGTGAAATAAAGCTGCGGCGCAGGAGCTTGCGCGGCGCAGGACAGGCTGATGAGGATTGTAGCGATGAGGCGCGGGAACATTCCTCAAGGCTACTACGGATGGACCACGATCTTGCCTTCCTGAATCTCGATTCGCTGGATGTTGGCGGGCAAGTCGAATGGCTCGTCCATGGCCGCACGCGGATAACGGGGAATGACGAACCAGCGGATCAGATACTCCAGCAGCACGCCCTTCACGGTGAACTCGTCGAGAGAGGCGGATTCCAGACGATAGCGAGCTTTCCCGTAACCCAGGCTCTCCACCGTACCGGAGGCGGAAACCGCTCGCCGCCCGCGAAGGAACAAGTCCAGCATTGGGTTCATCGGGCGTTTGGCGGCGGCCTTGTATTCGTCGAAGTCGACGGTGAGCTGCCCGCTGGATTTTCCGGGGTGAATGTCAAGGCGGATGCCCGATACGCCCTTGGGGATTCGGTCACTCATGCGCAAGGCGAAGTAGGAGTTGATTTCATCCTCAGAGAAAGTGACGGGCCGGCCGCGCTGGCCCACGGGCTTGCCGGAATTGGCCTGGATCTGTTCCATCTTTTTCTGCATTCGCGCGGCGGCTTGCTCGGACACCGAAGACGCCAACAGCGCCGTGAGCAGGAAAACCAGCATTACTGACCCTGCGTGCGGGCGACTTCCGAGGGAAGCACGCGGCGGGGCGCATCCAGCGTGCCGGCCAGACGGAACGTGCGGAAGTCCAGATCCAGGGCGCGGTCGAAGCCCACCGCGCCGGTGGCCTCCAGATCGCCGGTTTCACTGCGCAAAGACAAGCGGGTGAAGCGGACGCGGCGCCCTTCCACTTTGACATCGGCGGTCAGCGTCTGGACGCGCTCTTGCTTCAGCGATTCCGCGAGGGCCTCGTTCTTGACCACCAGATCCCGGCCGGTGAAGCTACCCGACAGACGCAGCGAATTATCGATTTCCCTGGCGGTCATACCCTGAGCCTGCGCCTCAAGTTTTCCGGAGAGCCAGCCGGTGGCCTTGTGAAAGGCCAGGGCTTCCAGCGGCACGGCGGTGAATTGGAATACGCCCTTGATCTCCGGCGCGGACGCCGCCAGCGTCACCTGAAGACTGCCACGGACTTGTCCACCGCCCATGGTGGCGCGGCCGTCCTGGAGCAGCAACCGGCGGCCGGACCAAGCCAGTGCGAAGCGCACATCCTCCAGGCTGGCGGCGCGGACCTGCATGCGGCCGATCGCGATCCGCGCGCGGACTTCCGGCAACTTTGCGCCCGCGGTCTCCGGCATCCGCAACAGGGCGCCCAGTTTCGCGGCTCCGGTCTGGTCCAGGCGGAGGTCGGCTTGCCACGGCGCGTCGCCGCCCAGGTGCCGGGCCAGTGATCCAGTGGCGGTGGACTCGCCGGCCGAGGCCACCAGTCCGCTCACTTTGATCTGCCGCGGAGAAAACTCCAGACGGGCGTTATGCACCGTTACGGGCTGTGCCAGCCAGGGGGAGGTCCAGCGCCAGCGGGTGGCGGTGATCCAGCCACTGAAGCGCGGCGCAGATCCGCGGTCGACTTCGACGCGAGCATTGACCGAAGCGCTGCCCTCGCGGGGCAGTCCGGTCCAACCCAGCGACGCGGCCAACGGAGCCAGCGTGGACATTTTCACGTTGCGGCCTTCCGCCGCAGCTTCCAGATATTTGGCGCCCTGCACTGGTGAAGTCCAGTCACCGCCCAAGCTAATGATCAGCGGCGGACCGCCATCGAGCGGCAGAGGCAAAGGAAGCAGGCGCACCATGGGCCCGTCAAATTGCAGGGTCGCCCTGGCAGCGCGCAAGGGTCTCAGATCCGGGGTGCTGAGGGACAAATCTTTCACCGTCACCCGGCCGTCTGCCGAGAGACCGCTCCAGCGGACCGCCCCGTCGAGTGATCCGGAGACCTGCAGGTCGCGAGAAATTCGCGGCGAGAGATAGCGGACCGCGCCGAACAAACGCCCGGCGTCGGCGTCCTTCAGCCGCATCTCCACGTCCCACTTGGGGTTGTCGGGGAAATCCTGAAGGCGGCCAAACGCGGTTACCCGGCCCTGCTCGGTTCGCAGATCCGTCAGCTCGAGACGGCGCGCTGGGAGATCGGCCATCCCGGCAAGCTCGACGTCCAGCGCTGACCCGGAAGACGGCGGCAGGACGTCCCCGCGGTACAGCCGCCCGACGCGCATGCGTCCCTCGACCCGCAGCGCGCTCAACCGTCCGGTGGCCCGCACGTTCAGGTTCAGAGTGCCCTGTACGCCCGGCTCGTTGCCGCGGAACAGCGCCAGGAAATCGCTCAAGAACGCCTCGTTCAGCCAGACCTCGAAGGCTATCGGAGACGTAAGCTGCGGACCAAACTCTCCCTCCACGCGCACCTCGCCCGACCCGGTCAAGTTCCGGTCGGTGCGGGAAGGCGCTCCCTTGAAGCGCAGATGCAGTTTGCCGCCTTCTTCAAACAGCGCGGCATCCACGCCGGAGAAAAAGAAAACGCTCTTCAGATCGCCTTCCTTGAAGTTGATGCGCCCGTCCTGAACTTCGACGTAGGGGAAGGGCTCGTTTCTCGCGGCGGATGGCGGATTGCGGATCACCGATTGCGGATTGGCCAGGGCTTCCACGTTCCATGCCGGTTGCGCTCCGGAGCGATGCGCCAGGTTCACACTGGGTTCGACGAACACCAGGGAGGAGAAGCTCAAGCGGCCGGTCCACAACGAGCGCAGCCGGAAATTGGCGCGCAGTTCCGTCATCCGAACGAAGGCTTCGCCGCCGAACGCCGGATCTTCGCCGATGGAGACGTTCTGGACAATGAGGCCCGGCACCGGAAGCAGCTTCAGAGTCACGTCGCCCACCTCGACCGGGCGGCCCAATCCGCCGGACAGCGCGGCGGAAATCTGCACCCGGTAGCGATTGAGATGGATGAAG
>CAYPHP010000345.1:0-2871 GCA_964410045.1 uncultured Acidobacteriota bacterium
CCATCACCGTCGCCACCGCGAGCCAGAAGTATCCCAGCCGGATGAACCAGGGAAACGAGCGGTCCAGGCTCGCGGCGGGAACCGCCTGCTTGGAGGGCTCGAAGATCCGCAGCGCGAGGATGAACACGGCCACGCCGGCGAACAAGATCTGCGTCGCCAGGAACGATCCGGTGAGGACGCGGCCGGCGACGCCGAGGTTGAACATCACAAACGCCGGAATCACCAGGTCCTGCCAGGTGCTCGACAGGCCCAGCAGAATCGGCAGCAGGCGCAGCGAGTACCCGAGAATCATGTTCACGATGAATCCGAACACGGCCGCGAACAGGAAGGTGGAATTGGCGGGTTCCGCGATGATGGTGTTCGCGCCGCCGCCGGCGGGAACCAGCAGGACCACGTTCCATACCGCGAGCACCGCCATCCAGGCCAGGCTGGCCAGGATGAACGGCAGGTAAGGGCGGTTCTCGCGCGAGCGCGCGGTGGCGACGATCCGCATCATGTCCGTACAGAAGATGGCCACCGCACCAAGTTCCAGCGCGGCCGACACCGGCAACAGAGCGGCGAAGCGCGGCTGCGCGGCGAGAGGCTGAGCCAGCGCGCGCAGAAGAATCCCCAGGGTCATCAGGCCCCAGGCGCCCCACGCCGATTCCACGGAAACCACCGCCGACTGCATGATCTTGGGCATGCTGAAGTAGGCGATGCCCATGATGAAGAGGCCCGCCCAGCCAAAGATCTGGGCGTGGCCGTGGGCCTGTGTGCCCGCGGGATCCGGAGCCGCATAGCTTCCGCTGAGCGCGATCTGCCCGAGCAGGAGCACGCCCCACGACGTGCCGATGGTCACTACGATTGCCAGCGCCGTGCGGATGCAGGCTTTGTAGACCTCTGCCAACTGGCGCTCCCGCGCCATCTCCGCGGTGGACGCCGGCTGCAAGGGACTGCTGGCGGCTGCTTCCAGTTCCTGAATCAGCGCGGGTAGCGGGACGTGATGCGCCGCGGCGAAGAAATCCAGCGGCTCATCGGGTCCCGCATCGCCGCCGCAACCACCCATGCCATGCCGCGCGAAGACCGCGCGACAGCCCGGGTAGCGCCCGTTGATCTCGCGAACCGTCATTTTCCCGGTAACCACGTGCCCCTCCACTCCCGCGCCCAAATGGTCTCTCCCGAAGCCCCCTCTATGCAACGATGCACACGGCGAATGTCACCGTGTGCACCGGTGTTGACTCTCGTCCAGTTCCGAGATTAGTTGAAGATATGTTCGACGTTGCTGCCCCGCACGAACAGCTTCTCGATGAAACGGACTCCGGCCGCATCGACCGCGGTGTGTACTTCGGTGGCCTCCGCCTTGCCGGTCATTTCCTTGCCCTTGCAGGGCACTTCGAGAACCTTCTTGCCGTCGCTGACACGGGTGAAGGAGACCTTCTCCCGGTCGCAATTGATCCGGTACTTGCCGGCCTTGAGTACTTCCATGCCGATCCGGACGTCGGTCGAGATCGTGATCTCGTCGCCGGCCTTCTTCTCGATGGTGTTGCTGTGGTCCTGGGCGATCAGGATGCCGGTCACCAGGATCATGCCCAGCACCAGGAATAACGATTTCCGCATAATTACCTCCTCGGACTGAAGGAAGTGCAACCGGAGTGCCAAAACCCGGCTGTGGCGGAGCTCGCCACTGCCGTTGGAGCCAAAGGCGTATCCCGTTTGATTTCAACTGTCACTCCGGCGCGACAGTACGCTCCCGGGCGAAAGATGGCGCACAGGGTGCGTGGAAACACGATGGCCGGGAAATTGATCGGGCGGCGGCGAAGGGCGCGGTTGAGGCGCGGGAAAACGCTGGAGCCTCAGGGCTTGCGCCAAGAGGCTCCAGGGGAGGGCTGACACCAGCCACAAGCAACAGAACGAAGGGCGGCGATGCAGCCTAGCTGTGAATCGTCAGGACCGGACAGGTGGCCTGCCGGATCACCTCCAGGGCTCCGTCGCGAGATAGACCGGGCACCAGGCTTTGCACGATCAGATCCGATCCGCGATACGCCGCGGAGTCGAGAATCTTGCGATCGCGCTCGCCGAGTTCGACGACGAATTCCGGCTCGCACCACAGGTCGGCTTCGGCCGGCGCCATGTCCCGCAGCAAGCGTTCGAACTTGCCGCGCAGGTAAGTGCGCTCGCTCTCCGGAACCTCCTGGAATCCCCGCACGACGTGCAGCAAGGTAAGCCGGGATTGATACTCCTGCGCCAGGGAGAAGGCGTAGGCGAGGGCCCGTTCCGCCAGCGAGGAGAAATCGACCACACAGAGGATCTTCTTCATGTCGACGTCCAGCGCCGGCGAGTGGAGTATGTGGGGACCCAAGGTGAGCGCCGGGATGTGCGTGATGCGGAGGACTTGCTCGGCGATCGAACCCAGGAGCAGTTTCCTCACCCCCGTGCGACCGTGCGTTCCGAGGATGATCCAGTCGATCTTGTTCTGGGCGATGGTCTCCTCGAGCGCGGCGTCGATCTCTGCGTCGAGGACCCAGGTGCGCAGGTTGACGCCCTGCAAAGAGGATTGCAGGTTCTCCTGGAGCTGGCGCATCAATCCCTGCGCGTACTGGCCGTTGTCGAAGGGAACGGCCACGGCTTCGGCCGGGCCCACCGGATACACGATGGGGCGGACGACGTGGACGACGTGGAGCGTCGCGCCATAGCGACGCGCCAAGGCCAGGGCCCACGGCAACGCGTTGCGCGATGGCTCCGAAAAATCGGTGGTGAAGAGCAGGTTCTTGAGGGCGAGTTTCTTGTCGGCCAGCACGGCTTCCATGGTGATCCTCCTTGCGAACTTCTTGGGCGGACGGGATCGCGGGCGGCGAGCCCGCGATCCGCGGCGCGACTCGTCAGGCCACCTTC
>CAYPHP010000345.1:2881-5132 GCA_964410045.1 uncultured Acidobacteriota bacterium
TCTTGAGGGCGTGTTTATTGTCGGCCCGCACGGCTTCCTTGGCGATCCTCCTTTACCTTCTTGGGCGGCGCGGGATCGCGGGCGTAGGCCCGCGATCCGCGGCGCGACTCTTCAGGCCACCTTCTCCAGGTGCAGGTCCTCGACCGTGTCAATCGGCGCTTCCATAGTCATCCCTTCGCGCAGCAGCCAGGCCCCGGCGGCGGCGAAGGCCAAGCCCGGCAGGAACCACACCGCGAAGAAGAACCCGGAGGCCAGTTCTTTCTCAAACAGCCGGTTCATGTAGATCTGGTTCCCGACGTAGGCGAGGGCGGGCACGAACGACGCACAGGCCACCGCGGCAAGCCCGAAGATCACCGGTAGAACATGGGCCAGCGCCTTCACCGGAATCAGCGCTCCGGTCATCAGGAACAGTCCCACCGTCATGAAGAGGATGTAACCCCAGGCGAAGAACAGGCTGGCGAAAACATCCACCCGATACTGGTTCACCAGGGCGTCGCGGAACGCCTGGTCGGTGACTCCGTGGAAAGTGATCGCCATGGGAACCTGCACGAAGGCGATCCACATCGAACGAAGGGCGAACATCCCCACAGCGGCGCCCATGAAGAGACCGCCCATTCCCGCCAGGGTGGGATGCGCCTTCCCCGCACGAACGGCGAGGGCGCCAATGAAGAAAACGAGAAGCATACAGGCCGCGAAACCCAGCAACTGCGTCAGAATCAGCGGTCCGGAACTCGACGCAGTCTCCTCCATGACGGTGCGCCAATCCTGGTTGGCGTAAGGATTTACTTGCAGCACCTGCGTGGAGAAGTCCATTGCGAACAACACGTAGAACAAGCCGGCGCACAGTCCGAGCACTCCGGCGATTTTGAGAGCAACGGGTTTCCTGAACATGAGGTTGGTGCTCCTTTTCCCCCCGGGAGTCTTGGTCCATCTTTCAAGGATGCACGTAGCGTTCCACGCCATTTGGAGCAGCCCAAAAGCACCCACCTCCCGGCTTGGCCCCCGGATTGCACTTCATCTTTCCGGGAGGTGCTGCCATGAGGAGAGTCCTCGCAGTGCTGGTTGTGATTGTGGCCGCGTTGGCGGTGGTACCGTTGGCCGGTCAGACTCAGGATGCGAAGAACAAGGCGGCTCTGCAAGCCGAGAGAGCTAGTGCCCTGCTCAAGGAGCTGGGCAACTTCGAGTTCAAGGCCAAGATCGAGGTCCCGGCCACCGACGGGATCTTCGTTGAGGACGGCAAGCTGGTCGGAGCCACCTATCGGAACCAACTGAAAGATAACCCGGTCGCCCTCAAGCCTGGAGACATAACCAAGGTCTCCCAGGTGAAGGTCCTCGACTACGGTATTCAGATCTTCTTTGCGTCCGACACCTGTGCCTTGATCGGCATTACCGGCCAGATGGATACGTTGAAGCTGTCGCCGGAGGAGATGCTCGGTGCGGCCAAGAAGTCGGTGGAGCCGCTCTTTGATCTCGTTCCGTTGAAGCCAGCTAAGAAAGAATCCTAGTCCGATCTTCCATGCCCCAGGGCGTCAGAGGAGGGCCGCCTGCTGGCGGCCCTTTTCTTTCAGGGTGCGCTACGTGACGCAACGAGCCGGGCGCGACGGCGAAAACTCCCGCAGTGCAGTCGCGGTCAACTGTTGGGAAATCCTACGGAACGGGATAGAGCCACAAGCATAGCGCCCGCCTCGCGGGCGGGCGCTTGCTCATCTCGGCTAGCTTCTCTTAGCGCTTGAAGTCGCGTTCGGTCACCAGATCCGGACGCTTCCGGCGGAAGGTTTCCGCGACATGGCAGTTCCAGCAACAGGCTTGGTGGGTCTCCATCAGCTTCACAATCATGTCGGGGCCGACCGATTTCCACTCAATGGTGGTGCCATCCGGACCCACCAGGGCCGGCCGGTGCTCGAGCCAACTGGTGTCTTTCAACGACTTCCCGCAGAAGGCGCAGTTCTGTTCACGGAACCAGGCTTCGAAGACCTTTGGAAACAAACACCCATCGGGCGCCGCCCAGACCTGGAGCACGCAATGCTGCTCGCATTCTCCCTTTTCAGGCCAGCGAGAGCAGTGGGTTACCTCCAGGTGGTTGAGATCGGGACCCGTAACTTCCAGCGCCGCCGGCTCCCGATTGTCGGGACAAGTCACCACCCGGGTGCCGCGGAATCTCCACCTCCCGAGCAAGTCCTTGGCTGTAATCATCTGAATACCCTCCCACCCCGGCTTAGTGCACGCGGTTTGCCGTTCTTGAAGCTACTGT
>CAYPHP010000346.1:0-2094 GCA_964410045.1 uncultured Acidobacteriota bacterium
TGCAAGGCTTGCAGGCGATCGAGAAACGGTCAGGCCGGGATCACTCGCTCCCGGAAGGCCCGCGCACGTTGGACTTGGATCTGCTGTTGTACGAGAATGAAGTGATCGCTACCGAGGAGTTGATCGTGCCCCATCCGGGTTTGTCCAGACGCTTTGTTCTGGAGCCGCTCGCGGAGATTGCTCCTCTGGCGCGCCACCCACTGCTTTGGCGGACGGCGCGGGAACTGCTAGCCGCTTCTCGAGACCGTCACCAGGTGCGCAAACTGCCATGAGTTTCCAACCGCCGCACTACATCGCTATTGAAGGCCCCATCCGGGTCGGGAAGAGTTCGCTGGCCCGGTTGCTGGCCGAGCGGCTTCACGCTCACACCGTCCTGGACAACGAGACCAATCCTTTTCTCTCGGAATTCTATGAAGAACGGCCTGGAGCGGCGTTCCGAACACAAATGCACTTCCTGCATTCCCGCTTCCGGCGTTTGCAGGAGATCGACCCGGTACGATCGCACTCCCCGCTGGTGGCCGACTTCCTCTTCGAGAAGGACAAGATCTTCGCCTATATCAATCTCAGCGACGAAGAGTTGCGCTTGTACGAGGCCTACTACGACCTGCTGCGGCCGCAAGTCGTGGTTCCCGACCTGGTGATCTATCTCCAGGCGCCGCCCCAGGTCCTGCGCGAGCGCATTACCCGCAAGGCCCGCCAGATGGGCTCGCGGATGGAAACCGGCGTCTCCGAGGACTACTTGGAGGAAGTGGTCAAGGCCTACGAGCACTTCTTCTTCCACTACCGGTCGTCGCGGCTGCTGGTGATCAACACCGCGGAGATCGACTTTGTGGAGCGCCGCGAAGACCTCGAGGAATTGCTCCGCCGCCTGACCCAGCCGGTCTTCGGCACCCAGTACTTCCTGCCGTTGGGGTCGGGCGCGGAGGACGAAACCGGCTGAGGGCTGGGCTATAATGAAAAGCTCCCGAACATGACGGACAACGTCAAAAAGAAGCTGGAAAGCGAGATCCAGGAGCTCGAGTACGAGCTCCACAATGAGCTGCCCAAGGCGCTGAAGAAGGCCATCGCCATGGGCGATCTCAGCGAGAACGCCGACTATCACTCCGCCAAGGCCCGCCAGGAGATCCTGCGCGCCCGATTGGAGATGATGAAGAAGCGCCTCTCCGAACTGGCCATGGTCGACCTGACCAAGGTGCCTCGCGACGCGGTGGGCTTCGGCTCCACCGTGCTGGTCCGTGATTTGCAGAAGAAGGCGGAGATCGAATACAAGCTGGTGACCAGCGAAGAAACGGACGTTTCCAAAGGTCTGATCTCAACAACTTCACCCATCGGCCGGGGACTGGTGGGCAAGAAGGTCGGCGACATCGTAGAGATCAAGACGCCGGCCGGCGAAAGAGAAATGGAGATTCTCCGGCTCACCACCATGCACGACCAGAAGCAGTAAGAACGGGGTTTTCCGGGTTTGGTATCCGAGCAAGCGAATCCGCAGTCAACCGTCACCGCCTGGATCGGGCGCGTCGTCGGTGTGGTGTTGGATTCGGTGGTCTACGTCTTGGCGCTTACGAAGATCCCGCCGAACTATCTGACGTTTTTCGGACTGGTAGTAAACTCCGCGGCGGCCGTAGCCTTCGGCTACGGAGAGTTTCTGTGGGCCGGCGTGATCATCTTCATGGCCGGCATCTTCGACATGACCGACGGCCGGGTCGCACGCGTTACCAAAACCGTCTCGGTCTTCGGCGGTTTTTTCGATTCGGTGATTGATCGCTACTCCGATCTGGTCCTCTATTTCGGTCTGCTGGTCTACTACGCCCGCGTGAACCGCTTCTTCTACATCGTGCTGACGGCTGTGGCCATGGTGGGATCGGTGATGGTGAGCTATGTGCGCGCTCGCGCCGAATCCCTAATTCCCACCTGCAAGGTGGGATTCATGGAGCGGCCTGAGCGCATTGTGCTGCTGATCATCGGTGCGGTGTTCGATCGCATGGCGCCCGTCCTGTGGGTGATCGCCACGCTCTCCAACATCTCCGTGATCCACCGCATTCTCTACACCCGCCAGGCTTGCCGGGAGATGGCCGCGAAACAATCGGGCTAGGG
>CAYPHP010000346.1:2194-5126 GCA_964410045.1 uncultured Acidobacteriota bacterium
GGCCAGGGAAAAAGCAGATAAGTCCCGGGAATGATCCCGCGCACGGTAAAGCGGCCTTTCTCATCGGTGGCGACGGACTTGAAGTGGCGCGCGCTCGAGCGATAGCGCAGGTCGGCCGGGGCTAGCACCACAAACGATTCCGCCAGCGGCCGGCCGGCTTCATCACGCAGTTCTCCCTTTACCGTGCCGCCGTCGCCTCCCAGGACCACCTCCACGTTGAGCGGGCCTTGCCTCTCGGCAACGGAAATCCCGGATTCGGTTACATCGTTCCGTCCATTGAGGACCGTGGCCACGTAGAACGGATCGCTGCCGTCGGTCAAACCGGTGTCTGCGATGCCCCGTCGAGCGCGGACGCCGGCGCGGTACAGGCCCGGTTGAACGTTCTTCACTTCAAACGCCAGGTCTCGTTCGATGGATCCAAAATGTGAGGTCCAGCCGACAAGGTCTACGAAGCGGTCGCGAAGCGCCGTCCGATCACCGGCGAAAGCGACGCGGCCGCGGACGGTGGCGCCGGGAGACATCCAGATGGTGACAAAATTGGTATCCGCGCCCACGTACACCTCACGAATCATCGTGGTCTGGTTCGGTGCGTGGATTGTCAACACGTAACGCCCCGGAACCAGGCCGCGGAGTTCGAAGTGCCCGTCGCGTTGGATGGATCCCGAGACGAGCTGTCCCAGATCCACATCGGCGAGGGTGGCGGTCACCGAACCCTTTTCTAGGGGACGCATGCGCTCGTCTACGACGCGCCCGGCCAGCCGGGCCAGCCTCATGGCGCGCCGCATGTGAAAATCTACGCCGTCCACTTCGCCGCCTGCGGCGACGTCGACGGGCCGAGCTTCCGCGGGCGTAATCGTGTTGAAGTAGAATAGCGGCGTGTATCCGAACTCCGTCCGCTCGAAGTGGGCCATCACCCAATAGCGTCCAGGCGGCAAGCCGAACAACCGATAGCGCCCGTCCTGACTGGTGCGGCTCTGGGCCTGCAGCGGTCGGGCGCGCCGGCCTTGACCGTAACTGTCCGCGACAACGCTGACCGTAACACCGGCCAGCGGCTCGCCGTCTTCATCGCGCACCCGTCCGCTGATCGCCGCGCTCCGCAGCAGCCGAAAGACCAGGCCTTCGCGGTCCTCGCGGCCGACGCGCAATCCCGCGGTCGACGCCCGGGCCTCGAGATATCCGGCCTTGAAGCACCAAAGGTCGTAGCTGCCCGGCGCCACCGCCTTGAATTCGTAGACCCCGCGCGTGTCGGTGACGGCGTAACGTTCACCGGTTGGGAAACCCGAAGCCAGAGTGAGCAGCGCGTTGCGCAGCGGCCGGCCGTCTTCGCGGGCGGTGACGCGTCCGCGAACCGCCGCCTCGCGCGGGGCTTGCGCCCAACTCGCGACAGCCAGCAGCAGGAGGGCAGCGACGCGCTTCATTGTTGGGTCCGCGCCAAGCGTTCTATCTCGGCAACGAGACTCACGCTGACGGTCACTTCGCCAGCCTTCTCCATTCTGACGCGCTGCCCGTAGCGCTCAACCTGGTGAAAAACTTCGGGACTCACCAGCGCGGAGGGGTCGCTCCGCGGCCACAGGAACAACAGGTAGTCGCCGGGTGGTACGCCGCGCACGGTGAAGCTGCCATCCATGGCGGTCGGTACCGCCCGCAGGTAGCGCTCGTCAGTTCGGCGGCTGGGGTCGGTAGGCGCCAGCACGGCGTAGACGCCGCGCAGCCCTGCGCCAGCCTTGTCGTAGGCCGCCCCGACCACCACTCCGCCTTTCTCCAAACGCACGTCGAGCATTCCGGGCAACGGCTCTTCGCCAACGACCAGGGTTGTGCCGATATCCCGCCCCAGCAGCGAGATTTCACTGATGTAGAGGGCGTCACTGCCGGGACCGGTCAACATCAGGCTCAGAGTGTAAGTGCCGGGCATCACCGACGCGAATTCAAACCCCGTGCTCCACCGCAAGGGCGTCGAATACTCGCAGAGAAAGCGCCACTCGAGATCATCTTGGAGTGCCAGGCGGGCCTGACCGACGGTCTGCACTGGGCCGTCCTTGCCGAGGAAACGTCCGCGCACGTGGATCCCTGGAGTGGGCCTCATGCGGAAGTCCTTTCGGTCGTCGCCCAAGTCCAGGTAGTGAATCGCGTTGATATCCACTGTGAGTGCGGCCAGCCGGTAGGATCCGGGCGCCAAACCATCCAGGCGGAACGATCCGTCGGAGCGCACCCATCCTTGCTGAGGTTGCCCGGACCCCAGCAATTCCGCCCAGACCACTCCGGTGGGCGACGGCATACCATTGGCGGCGTAGGCCCACCCGCTTAGCGTCACCGTCCGGTCGCGATCGAAGTGCACTTCCACACTGGTGTAGTCGATGTTGGGCAACACTTCCAGGCGGCTTGCTTGGGAGGGCTCCTTGCCGTTGGCAAAGTAGCGTGTGGAATAGCCGATCGCCCGGCGGAACGGCGCGGGACTGGACGCCCGCAGGTAATAGACTCCGGGCGAAACCTGCTCAAAGGTGAATTGCCCGCGGTCATCGGATTGGGCAACCTGGACGCGCTCCCAACCCACCTGCCCTCGTTTGTATCGCTTCCGCAGCAAGGTCACGGAGGCTGCTTGGATCGCCTCCTTGTACTCGTCCACGACGCGCCCGGAAACGATACTTCCACGGGAGAGCTGGATGTCCACGCTCCGGAGATCCGAGCGATCGCCAATCGCGAGCAAAGCGCCGGGCTCGCCAGGTTCCCGGGCTCCAAAGTAGGTGGGGACAAACCCGGACTTCTCGCAGAAAAGCTGATAGGTCCCCGGACGCACGCCCTGGAATTCGAACAGTCCCGTGTCGCCAGAAAGCGCGGTAACGGATTGACCCTGATCGTCGAGGGGCACAAGTTCCAGCAACGCACGCTACACGTGCACCCCCGACCCGATGACGCTGACCTGACCCCGCAGGAA
>CAYPHP010000347.1:0-5105 GCA_964410045.1 uncultured Acidobacteriota bacterium
CTCTACGCCGAGGAAGCCAGCGGCAAGCAGGGGGCCGAAGACCTGGCCAAGGATTTCGGTGTCACTGCGCTGGCCAATGACACGGTCGCCATCACCCGCTCAGCCAGTTTGGAGCAATATTCGCCGGAATACGACGCCGTGCTCTCGAAAAAAGCCGCTTGCGTGATGCATATGTTGCGCGCGGTGCTCGGCGACGAGCCTTTTTTCAAGGCGCTTCATGAGTTCCCCGTGCAATTCGCCAACCGGACGGCGACCACCGAGCAGTTGCGCGAAGTCTTCGAAAAAGCCTCCGGCAAACAGCTTGAAGGCTTCTTCATCCAATGGGCAGAGTCCACCGGCGCGCCGGAGTTCAAGTCCGACTACACCATCATGCGCACCACCAAGGGCTTCAAGATCATGGGCAAGATCCGCCAGGACCTGGATACCTTCCGTATGCCCGTGGAGTTGCGCATCGAGACCGACGGCGAGCCCGAGCTGAAGACCGTGGAAGTGGTCGGTACGGCCTCGGACTTCGGCGTGGAAACCTTCGGACGCCCCCGCCGCGTGATTGTCGACCCCGAGAACAAAGTCCTCAAGTACAGCCCGGCGATCCGGGTCCGCGTGAACATCGCCCGCGGCCAGCAGTACGCCGAAGCCGGCGAGTTTGAGACCGCGCTGAAGGATTACCAGAAGGCGCTCGACATCAAACGCAACAGCTCCCTGGCGCACTTCCGCGTAGCCGAAGTCTTCTTCAACCAGGGGAATTACCAATCCGCGGCGAATGCTTTCCGCGAAGCGCTCAACGGCGACCGCGATCCGGGCTGGACCGAAGTTTGGAGCCATATTAATCTCGGCAAAATCTACGACGTTTCTGGCCAGCGCGAACGCGCCGTCAACGAATACACCCAAGCCACCCGCACGCGAGACAATACGCAAGGCGCACAAGACGAAGCGCAGAAGTATTTGAAGGAGCCGTACCGCAGGGAACGCCGAGATTAATTCCAGATCGGCGTCCATCGGCGTTCATCTGCGGTATAATGACCGCAAGTGGAGGTGATACATGCGGCGCTTCGTCTCTTCTCTTCTTCGCTCTGTTGCGAATCTTCTGAATCCCCCCCCAGCACGATGACGTGGGTATTAGGCCAGAACAGTTACGGAAAGCACTCGCGGACATGTTCCGCGACCCTGAAACTCGCCGGCTGATCTTTTCTGGTTCGTTTGGGCTTCGTGGAGGCACTCCGGCCGAGAACTACATCGCCAAGTTCGATTCTGGAGGTAGTCCCGACTCGACGGCGACGCCGATTTACGAGAAGGACGGCAACAAGATCGGCATCGGGACCACCGGCCCCGAATCGCTCCTGCATCTCAAGGGCGCCGTTCCCTCGCTGCTCGGCCAAGACGGGAGCGCCGCAGACCGCACCAACCTCCAGACCATCTTTGGCTCGCTGTACATGTTCGAGAACGGGCAGCCGACGCCAAGCGCTAGTCCGGATGAGGTGGGGAAGTACGTCTTCTGGACTGAGACCAAGGGCGAAATCAAGGGGACGGACGTTGTACTGGCCGGAGTCGGCTCGACCGACATAACCGAGTCCCGGCTTGGCTTGGTGGTCAGCGCCGCGAGCATTAACGCTGTGACCTCTGCTGTCAATGCCTCGGTCATGGGAATGAGTTCAGTGGCCGGACAGTTCACATCGGTCTACTCCAACAAGACCGGAAGCGGGAGTTACCTGCCGATGACGTTCTGGACCGGCGGCGCAGAAAGAATACGCATCGAGACCCTCGGCGGCGTCACCTTCAAGACTGGTATCTTCGCCGGCACCGATGCCGCTTACGACATCGGAGCATCCGCAACCCGCTGGATGAATGTATTTGCCAAGTGGGTGGACGCTGCCAATGCTTTCAATGTGAATGGAACACAAGTGGTGACGTCTCGGCAGGCGGCAGTGAGCGACGTTACCTTGACGGCTGGGGCAAGCTACGGGACGAACGAGCAAGACATGCTAAACGATCTCAAGCGAGCCATCAATCAGATTCTGGCCCGGCTGAGAACCCATGGGCTAATAAGCTGACACGTAAACCACGAGAGTGCTGCCGCGATCCAGCGTGCCGCGTGGATGGGGAGTGTAGGAGATCGACGTGTAGGAGCCATGTATGTTGGGTAACGGTGGATATTATTCATGGGCATCAAAGCTCGTGCTGTCACTAGCGAGTCTAACCCTCGCCTCTGCGCAAGCAATTCGAATGGACGCAATTTCCACAGGCATGCAACCCCTGGGCATCGGCGTCGTGTACCTCGGGGGAAACTCTCAGGCATACGTAGCTGTTGCGAATTCAGGGGAGAATTCGGTCTCCATCTTCCGTGTAAACCGTGACCAACAGGATACCGACAAGCCAAAGACGATCACGTTGCTTCGGTCCGTGATGGGGATTCCGTCGCCTTACGCCGTAGCTGATTGTCCGTTTGACATGGCGCTGGTGACATCGCCGATGGACGACTCTGTCAGGCTCTTGCGCGTGTCAACCGGAGAACTAGCCGGAACAATGAAAGTCGGGCCACAGCCTTACTCCGTTTCATGCTTCCAGGATCAGACTGGGAGGAAGGGGGTTGTCTCGAATCGCGGCAACAACAGCCTGGTCGTTTTTGATCTGGCTACGCTAGCGATTACGGTCACAATTCCAGGAGTTCCCGGAAGCCGGGGACTTCACGGCATAGCAGTCGACGCGTCGGCGTCGGGAGGCCGTGTCTTGGCTTGGGTAGCGGGAACGGACGCCAACGTACTAACCGTGGTGGATTTGGTGAGCTCTAGAGTTCTGACCCAGATTCCCGTATCCATTCCCACGGCTGTTGGCAGCGGTCGGGTGGCCAGCGCGGGTGCTAACAGTATCCTGTTCTATAGCTCCGAAACCGCTCAGCCCACGACGACCATCCAAGATGTTCCGAACCCTCAGGACCTCGCCCTTTTTACGGGACTTGGGTCCTTCGCCACAATAGGCGGACAGGACGCGCTCTGGCGGCTTGATGGCGCGGGCGCTAGAAGCATCGTTCCAGGAATTCCTGGTGCGGCAGCGCTGGCCACGACTTCATTCGGTTTCAGCCCCAACGCCTCCACCTCCGTAGTGTTTGTTACCAGCAGCAGTTCGAACAGTGTTTTCCTGATTCAACAAGCAGGGGCTTACCCAAGGGAATTCAGCATCGCCAACGGGGCCAGCTTTGGGACTTCGCAAGCCGCTCCCGGAGTTCTCGCCAGCTCGTTTCTTCAAACCGGCGCGAGTCAGACCTTCTTCGCCAGCTCCTTGCCCGTGCCCAGCAGCCTCGGCGGCGTCACGCTGAGGGTGGGTGGCAGCCTGAGCTTCAGTCCGATCTCGGGCTGGACGTATTCCTCCACCGGATCGCTGCCCGCCCCGCTGCTCTTTGTTGGTCCAACGCAGGTGAATTTCCAGATTCCCCCGGAGATCACGGTTGGCAACTCGGTCCCCATGCAACTCACGAAGCCCGATGGCTCAACCTTGCTCGGCACTGTCAACGTCGCGTCGACGTCACCAGGCATCTTCACGCTTCTCCAGAGCGGCCAAGGTCAGGGGGCCGTCTTGAATCAGGACAGCTCGCGGAACGGTGATCCTTCGTTCAGTGTGGGAGCCAAGCACGCCGCGCGCGGCAGCGTGATCCAGATCTTTGCCACCGGCGCAGGCGCGACGAATCCGCCCGTAGCGGCAGGCGCAGCCGCGCCCAGCAATCCGCTCGCTGTGACCGTAGTCCAGCCGACCGTCACCATAGGCGGAAAGCCCGCGCAGGTGCAGTTCAGCGGACTCGCGCCGGGGTTCGTGGGGTTATGCCAGATCAATGCCGTGGTTCCGCAAGATGTGACGCCAGGGAACGCCGTAGAACTCGCAATTTCGATCGGAGGGGTCACCAGTAACACCGTAACTATCGCCGTGCAGTAGCGTCCGCCCTATCGGCATCATAACCACGGGCTGAAGCAGAAAGAGAGGCTGACCGTGACCGAGAACGTAATCAGTGACTTCTTTACCTTCACGACGGGCGGCGCTGTCGCATTGGGCGCTCCGCCCTCGGCTCCCAAAAACCTGAACAACTCGCAGATCTCCTTCTGGCTCGACGAGCGCGAGAACCAGTTGAAGGTCAACGTGAAGTACAGCGACGGCACGGTGAAGAGCGCCACGATCGCCTTGACGTGACCGACCGCCGATGAACGCAGATGAACGCCGATAATACGGATCAGGCCTGCGTCGCCAAATAATTCTGCAGACCCATTTCCTTGATCTGGTGGAGTTGCGCCTCCAGATAGTCGATGTGGCCTTCTTCGTCCTTGAGCAGCGTGACCAGCAGGTCGCGGGAGCCGTTGTCGCCGGCGGTGACGCATACGGTGATCCCGGCGTTGTAGCGCTTCACCGCGTCGACTTCGAGGTCCAGGTCGTTCTGAAGCTGCTCGGGGACGTTCTTGCCGATCAGGATCTTGAAATAGTCCGACATGTTGGGCGTGCCGTCGAGGTAAAGGATGCGCTCGATCAGTTCCTCGGCGTGCTTCATCTCGCCGATGGAGTTCTTCTTGGTGGTGGCCGCCAGCTTCTTGAAGCCCCAGTTCTCGCACATCTCCGCATGCACGATGTACTGGTTGATGGCGGTGAGTTCGGATTTCAGCGCTTCGTTCAGGACCGCAATCACCTTGGGATTGCCTTTCATGCCGTTCCTCCTGTATTCCAATTCAGCGTATCACGGCCGGCGCATTTCCAGAACGCGCATGGTCTCGCCGATGCCGAAGAGCAGGTTCTTGAGCCGCAGCCGGTCTTCTTGAGGAAAGCTCTCGACGACAGCCGGATCGAGGAGAGGCATCAGGTAGGAGCCCTGGGTTTCGAACGCGACTTCCTCGAGACCCGCGGCGCGCCCGGCCGCGACGAGACGATCGAAATCCACGTGTGCGGTGATGTCGCGCTCGCCAGGATCGGCGAAAACGTCCGGCGAAGCAGTGTGACGGCGGTAAGTCATCAGCGTGCCGTCGGGAAAGCGGTCCCGCTCGGCGCCTCGATGTCCGTAATCCACTACCACGATGTAGCCGCGTTCCAGCACCGAGGCCAGACGGCTGATCCACGCCCCGGCGTCGGGACAGGAT
>CAYPHP010000348.1:0-5104 GCA_964410045.1 uncultured Acidobacteriota bacterium
GGAGTTTGACCTGGACTTCCGGCCGCCGGCGTTGCAGAAGATCTTCAAGTCTCCCTGGAAAGCGATGGGCGACCGCTGGAAGCACGTGATCGAGCCGCGGGCCACGTTCACCTACGTGAACGGCGTGCACGACTTCCAGCAGATCCTGCGTTTCGACGAGCGCGACATTCTGGTGAACACGCGGGAAGTGGAGTATTCCGTAGTCCAGCGGCTTTACAGCAAACGCGACGCCTCCGACGGCCGGCCGGACGCGGTGCGTGAGCTGGCCAGTTGGGAGCTGACCCAGCGCTATTACTTCGATCCTACGTTCGGCGGGGCGCTGGTCCCCGGGCAGCGTAACGTGTTCACTTCCACCATCGGACTCTCGGGTTACGCCTTCCTCGACGGCCGCCGCCGCTTCTCGCCGATTACGTCGCTGGTGCGCGTGAAGCCGGTCAGCACCGTGGATGTGGAGTTGCGCGCCGACTACGATCCCGTGCGCCACCGCATCGTGGATACCGGCCTGGCGGCCACGGTCCGCCAGAACAAGGCCTTCGCCACGCTGGGCCAGTATCTGGTCCGCAGCAGCCCGATTCTAGCTGCGCCATCGAACCAGATCCGCGCGACCGTCGGCTACGGCGGATCGGCGCAACTTGGCCCCAACATCGTCTGGCTGACGGTCTACGACATCCGCAACAAGTACCTGCAATACTCCGCGGTGCAGGCGTCCTACAACGTGGATTGCTGCGGCATCACGGTCGAGTTGCGCCGTTACGCCCTCGGCCCGACGCGCAACGAGAATCAGTGGCGTGTAGCCCTGTCGTTCGCGAATGTCGGGACGTTTGGGAATATCAAGAAGAGGGAAAGGTTGTTTTAGCCACGGAGGGCACGGAACGCACGGAGCTCCGTGGCTACGAGAGCAGCTTGGCCAGCAGCGCGGTGCGCACCGGGAACTGATCCAGCAGGATGCTTTCGTTCAGTGCGTGCGCGCCCTCGCCGACCGCGCCCAAGCCGTCGAGCGTGGGGATGCCCAGCGCCGCGGTGAAGTTGCCGTCGGAGCCGCCGCCGGTCATGGATTCTTCGAGGTTCAGACCCAGATCACGGCCCAGGCGCTGCGCCTTGCGGAACAGCGCGGCGATGGCGGCGGTGCGTTCCATCGGTGGCCGGTTCAGCCCGCCGGTAGCGCCGAGAGCGCGGAACCTGCGTTCGATCGCCGGCCAGTCGGACTTGCTCGAGATGCGCACGTCCACTTCGGCCCAGGCGTCTTCCGCCACGACGTTACTGCGCGTGCCGCCGCCGATCACGCCAACGTTCACGGTAAGCCCGCGCTTCAACCGCGTGAATCCGGCGATCTTCTGGACCTGGCGAGCCAACTCGTGGATCGCGCTCACGCCCTTCTCGAAATCCACGCCGGCGTGCGCGGCGCGGCCCTTGACCTCGATATGGAACACGCCGACGCCCTTGCGCGCGGTCTTCAGCGCGCCGTGCAAACCGGTGGCTGGCTCGAGAACCAGCACCGTGTGGCAACCGCGGGCGATTCGCTCGGTGATGGGGCGCGATGAGGGGCTGCCCACTTCTTCATCGCTGACCAAGAGCACCGTCACCCGGCGTGCCACGCGCGCTGCCTGCAGCGCAAACATCGCGCTGACCACGCCAGCTTTCATGTCCAGGACGCCCGGTCCCCAGGCGCGGCCCTTGGCGATCCGGAACGGCATGCGCGCCAGCGTACCGAGTTCCCAGACCGTGTCCAAATGGCCGAGCAGCAGAATTCCCGATCCGCGCGGGCCGAAGTCGGCTTGCAGATGATCGCCAAACTCGCGGGAACGATGCCAGGTGATCCGTCCGCCGAGCTTCTCGAATTCCTCGGCGGCAGCGGCGGAGCAGCGATCCACGGCGGCTTTTACGGTGCTAGGCGACTCGATGGTCACCAGTCGTTCCAGCGTCGCCAGCATCGCCGGACGCTGTTCTTTCACTGCGGCCAGAATGGGGTCCATCGGAAGCCTGATATAATCACAGTTTTTCAGCCCCAGCCATGATTCTCGATACCACGGAAATCCAGAAGATCCTGCCACACCGCCATCCCTTCCTGCTGGTGGACCGGATCATTGAACTCGAGGAAGGGAAGCGCGTGGTGGGGATCAAGAACGTCACCTCCAACGAGTTTTGGGTGCCCGGCCACTTCCCGGGAAAGCCGCTGATGCCCGGCGTCCTGATCCTGGAAGCGCTGGCGCAGACCGGAGCAGTGCTGGTGCTGCTCTCGACCGGTGATCCGCAGTCGAAGCTTCTGCTGTTTGCCGGAGTAGACGAAGGCAAGTTCCGGCGGCCGGTGGCGCCCGGCGACCAGTTGCGTTTGGAGTGCGAGATGGTGCAACAACGCGCCAGCGCTTGCCGCATGCAAGGACGCGCCTATGTGGACGGCAAGTTGGTGGCCGAAGGCCTGGTGCTTTGCACGGTGATTGACCGAGCCAAATCTGAATGATCCATCCGACGGCCATCGTCGATCCGGGCGCGCGCGTGGCGTCCTCGGCCAATATCGGTCCCTACACGATCATCGGCAGCGAAGTGGAAATCGGTGAGGAGTGCGAGTTCCTGGCCCACGTCTACGTGCAGGGTCCGCTGCGGATGGGCGCGCGCAACCGCTTCTTTCCTTATTCCAGCATTGGCGCGGTGCCGCAGGACCTGAAGTTCCGCGGCGAGCGCAGCGAAACCACGATCGGCGACGACAATACCTTCCGCGAGTTCGTCACCGTGCAGCGCGGCACGGCGGGAGGCGGCGCGATCACCTCAGTAGGCAGCGGTTGCCTGGTGATGGCCTACACTCACATCGCCCACGACTGCCGCGTCGGCGACAAGGTGATCCTGGGCAACGGCGTGACCCTGGCGGGTCACGTGGTGATCCAGAACTTCGCCAACGTCGGGGCTTTCTCCGGCGTTCACCAGTTCTGCCGCGTCGGCGAGCACGCTCTGATCGGCGGATACAGCGTGGTCACCCAGGACGTCCTGCCCTTCTCACGCACCGTCGCCGATCGCGCGATCAAGAATTACGGGTTGAACAAGGTGGGTCTGGAGCGCCGTGGATTCTCCGCCGAGCAGATGACGCCTTTGCATCACGCCTACCGACTGCTGCTTTCCTCCAAGCTCAACACGACGCAGGCGCTCGAACGCATTCGCGCGGAAGGCACGCTGACCCCAGAGGTGCAGCAGTTGATCGCCTTCATCGAATCGTCCGAGCGCGGTGTAATCAAGTGAATGCGCTATCGGACAAGTACGGTCTGATCGCCGGCAATGGCCGGTTTCCATTTCTGGTCCTCGAGGCCGCGCGCGGCAAAGGGATCTCCATGGTGGTCGCCGCGATCAAGGAGGAAGCTGACCCGGCGCTCGAGCCGCTGGCGACTTCCTTCCACTGGATCGGACTGGGCGAGCTTTCCAAGCTGATCGAGTTGTTCAAGAAGGAAGGCGTGACGCGCGCGATGATGGCCGGACAGGTGAAGCACACCCAGATCCTTTCCGCCATCAAGCCCGACTGGCGGCTGCTGAAGTTGCTCATGTCGCTCAAGCAGAAGAACACCGACGCGCTAATCGGCGGCGTGGCCGGCGTGCTGGCGGACGAAGGCATTGCCCTCGAGGATTCCACCGCGTTCCTGAAGAACTTCATGGCCCCCGCCGGATTATTGACTCGCAGAGGACCGAGCGACATCGAGCGTGCCGACATCGACTATGGACGCCGCATCGCTCGCGAACTGGGCCGTCTGGATCTGGGCCAAAGCGTGGTCATCTGCGAGCAAGCCTGCGTCGCGATCGAAGCCATGGAAGGCACCGACGCCTGCATTCGCCGCGCTGCGTCGCTGAGCCAGGGACGTCCGCTGACGGTGGTCAAGGTGGCTAAAGCTAAACAGGACATGCGCTTCGACGTTCCGGTGATCGGCCCCGAGACCATCCGCACGATGCAGGAATCGGGCGCAACCGCGCTGGCGATCGACGCGCACCGCACACTGATGATCGATCGCGAGGAGTTGATCAGATTGGCCGACGCCGCAAACGTCACCATCGAGGCGGTGGAAACATGATCCCGGTTGCCGTGATCGGCGCGGGGCAGTTTGGCGCCAACCACGCCCGCGTTCTGCATGAACTGCCGGACGCCACTCTGGCCGGGGTCTACGACGCGGACGCGGAGCGCGCCCGCGAAATCGCGTCGAAGTATGGATGCCGCGCGTTCGCTTCCCTGGAAGAGGCGGCTTCTGCGGCGCAAGCGGCCGTGGTCGCGGTACCCACCGTGAGCCACGCCGACGTCGGATGCAAACTGCTCCAGCGAGGCCTCGACGTGCTGGTGGAAAAGCCCATCGCTTCCACGCCCGCCGACGCGGACCGCCTGATCGCCACGGCCGCCAGCCAGGGTTGCATCCTGCAGGCCGGACACCTGGAACGCTACAATCCCGCGGTGGTGGCGGCGCACAAGATCGTCACCAAGCCGATGTTCTTTGAAGTCCACCGGTTGAGCACGTTCAGCCCGCGAAGCCTCGACGTGGACGTGGTGCTCGACCTGATGATTCACGACCTGGACATTGTGCTCTCCCTGGTCGACGCGCCGGTAGAAGAGATCCGCGCCGTAGGGTTGGCGGTGCTTTCGCCCAAAGTCGACATCGCCAACGTGCGCATGATGTTCACCAACGGCTGCGTGGCCAACTTCACCGCCAGCCGGGTGAGCACGGAGCGGGTCCGTAAGCTGCGTTTCTTCCAGCCGCATGAATACGTCTCCGTGGACTACGGGCGTCAGGATGCGGTGGTATTCTCAGTAGAAGAGGGCGGTGCACCCGCCGTACCCGGCGTTCCGAATATCGGCTTCCGCAAGCTCGAGACGCATGCGGAAGAGCCACTGCGCGGAGAATTGCGGGACTTCCTGCACTCGGTGTCCACGCGCAAGCCTCCGCTGGTGGATGGGGCGGCCGCGCGACGCGCCCTGGTGACGGCGCTGGCCGTGGTGCAAGCGATCGAAACGCATCACCGCCGCCTGGCGCTCTAATACTTGTGCACGACGAGCCACTGCATTTTCTGCTGGAGTTTGCGGAAGAGGAACGCGCGGCGGCGCGCCGCCGGCAAGCGTTGCTCTTGTCCGTGGCCGTCCATT
>CAYPHP010000349.1:0-5101 GCA_964410045.1 uncultured Acidobacteriota bacterium
ATTTGCGATGCCTACCAAGGCTACGTGAAGCGCGGCGTCGACCGGGTGAAGGAAGCGGAGCCGGGAAACGATCCCGCCGCCTACGACGATATTCGCCGCCTGCTGGACGACAAGAACGTGGAAGCCGTGGTGGTCTCTACGCCCGAGCATCGCCACGTCGAGCACGTGCTGCAGACGCTGGCTGCCGGCAAGGATATCTACATCGAGAAACCCTTGACCCACAGCATCGAGGAAGGGGCCCAGATGATGAAGGCGCTGGCCAAGGCCGGCCCCCGCGTCGTCCAGGTCGGCACGCAGCGGCGCAGTTCCCTGCTCTACGCCAAAGCCCGGGAGATGGTCCAGGCCGGCATGCTCGGCAAAATCACCAACGTGCGCGCCTTCTGGTATCGCAATAGCCTCTCCCCGCAGTGGCGTTACCCGATCCCGGCGGACGCCTCACCGCAAACCGCCAACTGGGAAGCGTTCCTCGGTCCGGCGCCGAAGCGGCCTTGGGACGCGGCGCGCTACTTCCAGTGGCGTCTGTATTGGGATTACTCTGGCGGAATCGCCACCGACTTGATGACCCACCAGATCGACGCCGTGCAGATGGTCTTGGGCGAGAAAGCACCGGAATCCGTGTTCGCCACCGGCGGCATCTACAACTGGGCCGACGGCCGCGAGGTCCCTGACACCTTCCATTCGATCCTCACCTACAAGTCCGGCTTCATCGTGGACTACACCAGCATGTTCGCCAACCAACACTACGGTTACGGCGAGCAGTTCCTGGGCAGCGAAGGAACCCTGGAAGTGATGAACGCCCGCACCTTGAATTTCTATCCGGAGAAGTTCATGCAGGGGGGCAAGGACGTCACGCCAGACAAGGTCAAGGCCCGCTCCGAGGTGACCCTGGATGCGGCCAAGGACCTCGGCCAACCCGACATCGTCGTCTCGCACCTGGAAGATTTCTACAACGCGGTGAAGAGCCGCAAGCCGACCAACTGTCCGCTGGACGTCGGCGACCAGGCCGCCACGCCCTGTCATCTGGCTACACTTTCGTTCCGCCAGAAGCGCCAGATCTTCTGGGACCCGGTCACTCGAAAAGCCAAAGCGTAGCGAAGTTTTTCTCTGTGTTCTCTGTGCCTCTGTGGTGATAAAACACTACGGTATGCGCCTAGGTCTATTTACCGCTCTCTTTCATCAACTCTCGCTCGACCAGGTGATCGAGCGGGTCAAGACGCTGAATATCCAGACCGTCGAGCTGGGTACCGGCAACTACCCCGGTGATCCGCACTGCAAGCTCGCGTATCTGGACGATGCCAAGGCTCGGACCAAGTTTCAGAAGAAACTGGCCGACAACGGCATCTCCATCAGCGCCCTGAGCTGCCACGGCAATCCCCTACATCCGGACAAGAAGGTCGCCAAGCTGCACAGCGAAACCACGCGCAAGACCATCCTGCTGGCGGAGAAGCTGGGCGTGAAGACGGTGATCGACTTTTCCGGCTGCCCCGGCGATTCTGACAACGCGCGGTTTCCGAATTGGGTCACCTGTCCGTGGCCGCCGGACTTCACCGAACTCCTGAAGTGGCAGTGGGAAGCCAAGACCATCCCCTATTGGAAGGAACTTTCGAAGTTCGCCCGCCAGCACGGAGTGCGGATCGCCATCGAGATGCATCCCGGCTTCATGGCTTACTCGCCGGAGACGATGCTGCGGCTGCGCGACGCGTCCGGCGACAACATCGGCGTGAACTTCGACCCGTCGCACCTGTTCTGGCAAGGCATCGATCCGCTACAGGCCGTACGCACGCTGGGTCCGGCGATTTACCACGTCCACGCCAAGGACACCATGCTGTGGCAGGCCAACATCAACCATTCCGGCGTGCTCGACACCAAGCCCTACACCGACGAAATCCATCGCGCCTGGATCTTCCGCACCGTCGGCTACGGACACGGCGCGGAGTGGTGGAACAATTTCGTCAGCACCCTGCGCATGGTCGGTTACGACGACGTGCTGTCCATCGAGCACGAAGACAGCCTGATGTCGGTTGGAGAAGGTCTGACGAAAGCCGCGTCGTTCTTGCACGGCGTGCTGTTGAAGGAACAACCCGGCAAGGCCTGGTGGACATAGCGACAGAGGCACAGAGGACACGGAGAATGAAGAACCTGATTGCGCTGACGTTGTTGCTGACCGTGTGGGCCGCAGCTCAGGAAAAGAAGAAGGCGCCGGCCAAGAAGGTGGAGATGACCACCACGGCATCGGGCTTGCAGTATGCGGATGTCAAAGTCGGCACAGGGCCGGAGGTCAAAGAAGGCGACCAGATCCAGGTCCACTACACCGGCACGTTCACCAACGGAAAGATGTTTGATTCCTCCATTCCGCGCAAGAAGCCTTTTCAAGTGAACGTTGGACGCGGGGGCGTGATCAAGTGCTGGGACGAAGGCGTTCGAGGCATGAAAGTCGGCGGCACGCGCAAACTGGTCTGCCCGCCGGACCTGGCCTATGGTAAGCAGGGGTATCCGGGCGCGATTCCACCGGACACCACGCTGCTGTTTCGGATTCAGTTGTTGAGCATCAAGGCTGCAAAGGAGACGCCATGAAAGCGATCGCGGTAGCCATCATCCTGGCCCTGGGAACCTGGGGCTTGGCGCAACAAAAGGACAAGAAGGCGGAGGGGGACAAGAAGCCGGAAGGCAAGGCCGCGGAAAAGAAGGAGAAAAGCAAAACGGTGACTACGGTTTCAGGGTTGCAGTATGAAGAGCTAGTGGTGGGAACCGGGGCCAGCCCCAAGACCGGCCAGAGAGTCAGCGTGCACTACACCGGGTGGCTGACCAACGGGAAGAAGTTCGACAGCTCTGTGGACCGGGGCCAGCCTTTTGAGTTCAATTTGGGCCGGTCAGAAGTGATCAAGGGTTGGGATGAAGGCGTGGCCAGCATGAAGGTGGGCGGCAAGCGCAAACTGACCATCCCGCCGGGGCTGGCCTATGGAGATCGCGACGTGGGCAACGGCCTGATCCCGCCCAATTCTACGCTGATCTTTGAGGTGGAGTTGCTGGGCATCAAGTAAGATACCCGAAGGGGCCGCCTGCTTGGCACTTTCTGTGGAAGGAGCGCCAAACATGCGTAAGATTCACAGTGCCGTCATCGGAGCCGGATTCATCGGTCCCGCCCACGTGGAGGCGGTGCGACGGTTGGGGTTCGTCGAAGTGGACGTGCTGGCCGAGATTGACCCCCAGGTGGCCGCGCAGAAGGCTTCCCAGCTTGGCCTAACCCGTTTCACCAGCAACCTCGACGAGGTCATGCAGGACCCCGCCATCGACGTGGTCCACATCTGTGTTCCCAACAACCAACACTACTCCCAGGCCAAACGGGCCCTGGAGGCGGGCAAGCACGTGATCTGCGAGAAGCCGCTGGCCATGACCTCGCAAGAAGCCGAGGAGTTGGCCGCTCTGGCGGCCCACAAGAAGCGGGTCGGCGCTGTCCATTTCAACAACCGCGGCTACCCGCTCACCGAGCACGCCCGTTCCTTGATCCAGGCCGGCGAGTTGGGCGAGATCTTGGCCATTCAGGGCGTCTACCTCCAGGACTGGCTGCTCTTCCCCACGGACTACAACTGGCGTCTGGAGGCCGCGCAGAGCGGCGACTCGCGGGCCGTGGCTGACCTCGGCTCGCACTGGTTTGATCTGGCTGAGTTTCTCACCGGCCTGGCGGTGACGGAAGTGTGTGCCGACTTCGCCACGTTCCACCCGGTGCGGCAGAAACCGCTCCGGCCCCTGGAATCGTTCGCCGGCAAGATCCTGAAGCCGGAAGACTACCAAGCCGTGCCCATCAACACCGAGGATTACGCCACCGTAATGGCCCGTTTCGGCCCCCGCGCTCGGGGCGTATTCACGGTGAGCCAAGCCGCCGCCGGCCGCAAGAACTATCTGCTCCTGGAAATCTACGGAACCAAGAGATCCGTGTCTTGGAACTCGGAGAACCCCAACGAACTGTGGATCGGCCGGCGCGACGGCAACAACGAGGTGGTCATCAAGGATCCTTCGCTCTTGGACGCCTCGATCCGTGCCTTCTCTGACCTGCCGGGAGGACACACCGAAGGCTTCGACACAGCCATCAAGCAGGTGATGCGGCGGATCTACACCTACATCGCGGAAGATGGGCTGGCACAGGGCCGGACTCCGGATTTCCCTACCTTCGCCGACGGCCTGCGCGAATTGCGCCTTTGCGAGGCGATTGTCCGCAGCGCCCGGGAGCGCAGGTGGATCACCGTGGAACCCTCCCCAGCCGAAAAGGCTGCATAACCGCGAAGAGTCAGAAGCGCAGAGGGATATAATCTCTCCGCGTCTTCGTGTCTCTGGAGTGAAGAAACGTCTGAAGGGGGCTGGATGAAGGAAGTCAATGTCGCCTTGATCGGCTACGGTTTCATGGGCAAAGCCCACAGCCACTCGTATTCCACCGTGGCCAACATCTTTCCGGACTGCCCGCGGCCGGCGATGAAAGTAATATGTGGGCGCGACCGCACCGGAGCGGAAGTCATGGCCCGGCGGTTCGGCTGGGAGTCGGTGGAAACCTCCTGGGAGAAGGTCCTGGAGCGGAAGGATGTCCACGCCGTGGACCTGTCGGTTCCGGGGCACCTGCATCACACCATCGCTGTGGCTGCCGCCCAGGCGGGCAAACACATCCTCTGCGAGAAGCCGCTGGCCAACACCGCCGCCGAAGCCCAGGAGATGCTCGAGGCCGTGCAACGAGCCAAGGTGGTCCATGGAATCGTCTTCAACTACCGGTGCGTCCCGGCCATCATGTTGGCGAGGCAACTCATCGAGGAAGGCCGCCTCGGCAAGATCTACCATTTCCGGGCCCGCTACTTGCAGGACTGGATCGTGGACCCCAAGTTCCCGCGCGTCTGGCGGTTGGACAAGAGCCAATCCGGCTCCGGGGCGCTGGGCGATCTGGGCGCGCACATCGTGGACTTGTGCCGCTACCTGGTGGGCGAAATCACTGAAGTCACTTCCCTGCTGCACACGTTTATCAAGGAGCGTCCGTTGCCGGAGGCCGACCAGGGTGCCTGGGGCAGCGTCTCCGGCGAAGGCCTGGGGCCGGTCACGGTGGACGACACGGCCCTGTTTC
>CAYPHP010000350.1:0-5091 GCA_964410045.1 uncultured Acidobacteriota bacterium
AACGCTGGGACGAGGCCGCCCGGGGCCGCAAAGCCGTCGCGGTCAGCACGACGTCGCTGATGCTGGGCTCGTTCACCGTATCGTAGAAGCGCTCCAGGTTCATGCTGGCGACAGTGAACTCCGAGACCAGCGGATCGGGAACCGCGGTGAGGCTGATGTTTCCGGAAACCGACGGGCTCGTGCCGGGATCCCGGCGCAGAGTGTAGAAGTGCGCGGTGTAGTCGAGCACTCCCACCAGACCGTTGACCGTCGCGCCACTGGTCACATCCAGGGGCGAAGTTGTCCCACTGTCGACGCGGAGGATTTCCGGATTGGAGTCGAAGCGCGGCACGCAGCAAGGAGCGCCGCCAGGAAGCGTGCTGCGGACGTCAACGCCCGGCTCGCGGAACGGACGAGCCGTCCCGGAGATCACTCCAAAGAAGATGCCGTTGCTGTTGGAGGTCGCATTGGCCTCGCTCAGGTTGCCGTCCGTGGGTGCCACGACGGTGAGGCTGTTCACCTGCACGCGCATCCCTTCGTATTTCTCAAGCTGGCTGGGGATGCCCGACGGATTCATGTCCGCCGAGCTGAATACTACCGCCAGCGGTAGCGGCTGGCCGGAGGCCATCGCAGTAACCGTGGGCGTGGTGATCTCAGTCAACGAGAGGCTCATGGTGTCGCTGGACGGCGTGAATTCCTGCACCGTGCCGGTCACGCAGACGTCGTTGCCCAGCGTGGCGCTCGAAGGCGGCGCGCTGGAAGTAAACACGAACATCCCGTCGGAGGTGCTGGAGTCGCCGTCGCCCGGCGCCGGCATCTGGATGAAGAAACCGTTGGACTTGGTGGCCGTGACGATCCCGCGCGTGGTCACCGTGTTGCCCGCGTGGGGCGAAGTATTCCCGTTGCCCTGAATCTGCGCGATGGTGTGCGTCTGGGCGCAGACTGGAGCGTTTACCGTGATCGACAGGCCCTTGGTCGCGGTGGAGTTCTGCGAGTCGGTCACCTGCGCGGTAAAGGACAAGGTACCGGCCGCGTTCGGTGATCCGCTGATGACGCCGGTGGTCGGGTTCAGCGTGAGATTGCCGAGGCTGCCGCCGATCACCGCCCACGCGGTGAAGACCCCGCTTCCGCCGCTGGCCTGCAGGGTGGCGCTGTAGGGCAATCCAACCGTCGCTGCCGGCAGAGACGCGGTGGTGATCTGGAGCGGCTGGGACGGATTCGTGGACAACGAAAAGTTATCCACGGACAGGCCGTCATCAGCGCCCGAGGCATCGAAATCGGTCCAACGAATGAAGAAGGTAGCGCCGCTGGGGATGCTCAGCCCCGAGATCGTGGCGCTGATGGAGGTGCGATTCTCCGCCAGGTTGCCGTTGAGGGCCCCGACGGCCGCCACCGTATTCGGCGACGAGAAATCCAGGGTATCCACATCCGTGTACGTCCCCGTGGTCAGGCTGGTGGCATTGGTGCTGTATTGGAAGTCGATCCGATCGGCCCGGCCGGCGGTCCCCAACCGCCATTGTTCACCGGTATAGGAGATGCCCAGGGAGGTGATAGTCGTGCCGGTGTTGTTTGTAAAGCAGGCTCCAATGATGGGGATCAAGGACCCGCTCCGCAACATGCCCAGGGCACGGTCGGGGGCGTTTATGGACCCGAAGTCGTAGGTGTCGCCGGCATTGTCCGAGCCGGTCCCGATGGTGTACCGCTGGTCCAGGCGGAGGCCGCTTCCGCTTTCAGACAGCCGCCAACCCGTTGGCATGATGTTCGACGTTACAGCGTTCGGAAAAGCGGGCAGGCTGCTAAAGTCTTGATTATAAACAGCGCCGGTCAGGTTCACACACGTCTGTGCGTTGGCGGGCAGGGCCGCAACCAGCGCGATCAGTAGGACAACCGAGCAGGACATCCGGTGCGAAAGCGCCATAATTTGGTTTCACCTCAGTGCCCCTTCAGTACGATTCCAGTCTGGGCCTGGGATGAAGCTTGGCGCAATGGAACCGTGGTAACACGGGTGGTTACAAAGGTCTTGGGACCACCCATAGGACCTTTGGCGGTGCGTTCCTTCGGTCAGGAAGCTACAGCACGATCGCCGGGTGAAAAAATCCCATCTGGCCGCGGTCGGCGATGGCCAGCAGGCGGCCGTCGGGGGCCAGCACTTTGATGTGTGCGGCGTTGAGCGGGGGGACAGTGCGGAAGTCGCGACCGTGCAGGACGCTGGTCACCACTGCGGGTGGCAGCTTGTAGGCGGGAAACTCGGGCAACAGCTTTTCCGCCGGCACCAACGCTTCCGCGCCGCGGCCTTCGGCGACCAGCGCGGCCAGTTGTTCGGGGGTTCGCGCATGCTCCTCAGTGAATTCGCCTGAAGCCAAGCGCCGCAGCTCCGCGACGTGAGCGCCGCACGTCAGACGACGGCCGGCATCATGCACCAGCGAGCGCACGTAAGTTCCTCCCGAGCAGTGGACCCGGAAATGGACGTGCGGCGGATTGAACTCTAGCAGCGCAAACTCCATCACCTCCACTGCCACCGGCTCCAATTCCACCGGCTGGTTTTTCCGCGCCAGCTTGTACGCTTCCACGCCGCCGACTTTCTTGGCCGACACCGGCGGCGGCACTTGTTGCAGACGTCCGGTGAACTCGCGGAACACGACTTCGATTTCCTCGCGGCTGACGTTGGCCGGCTCTTCCGGCTTGGTGGGTTCGCCGGTGCGATCGTAGGTGTCGGTCGAGAAGCCCAGGCGCATCACTCCCTGATAAACCTTGTCGCGATAGCGGAAGAATTGCGCCAGGCGCGTGGCACGGCCAACCACAAGCGGCAGGACGCCAGTGGCCAGCGGATCAAGCGTGCCGAGATGCCCGATGCGTTTGATCCCCAGAATGCGGCGCGACTTCTGCACGGCATCGTGCGAAGTGAATCCGGCCGGCTTGTCGAGAACGATTACCCCGTCCACACGTTGCTCATTTCTCGGTCTTCTTCACTCGTTTCAGAAGCTCTTCGACGCGCTCCTGGGCCTCGGTGGCGCGGTCCAGATCCACAAACAGTTCGGGGACGTGATGGAGCGAGAGCGCTTCAGCCAGGCAGTGCCGCAGAAACGGAAGGGCATGCCGGATGCCGCGCAGACTCCGTTTCTCCTCTTCCTCGCCGCCGATTACCGTGATGAAGACGTAGGCGTTGCGGCCGTCGGGACTGATTTCCACCCGGTTGACGGTGGCCAAACCTACCCGCGGATCGCGCACTTCCTGGCTGATCAATTCCCCCAGCTCGATGCGGATCTGTTCAGCCAATCGTTCGGCGCGGTGCGTTCTCATAACAGTTCCACCTCCGCGCGGACCAACTCTTCGCCTAAGAGCTGTTCGGCCTCGTGGCGCGCGCCTTCCAGAACCTGGCGGAGATTCTGCTCGCTGGAGGAGATCGACACCGCCCCCAGCAAAGATCGCTGCCAAAGCTCTTGATGCTCCAGCTCGGCGACGGCCACGTTGAACTTGCCGCGCAGGCGCTCCTTCACGCGGTTCAACACCATGCGCTTGTCCTTCAGGGAGTGCGCGTAAGGCAAGTGGAGTTCCAGCGTCAGGAGGCCGATCGCGGTCATGGAAGCACCGCTCGCTCACGCTCGCGGCTCTTTTCGAATCGCGACGCCGAATGAGCAGCGACCGTCAGGGAGCGGTTGCCGGGCGTGGTCACAACGCTTCCCCTACTGGATCAATGCGGCCTGGACCCGCTCGGTAACGTACGCTTCAATTACGTCGCCGGGTTTGAGGTCGGAGAAGTTATCGAACGTCACGCCGCACTCAAAGCCCGCCTTCACTTCGCTGGCATCGTCCTTGAAGCGGCGCAACGTGCCGATGCGTCCAGTATGGATCACCACGCTGTCGCGGACCAGGCGCGCTTCCGCGTGACGCTTGATCAGGCCGTCGAGCACGTAGCAACCCGCCACGTTGCCGACCTTGGAGATGCGGAAGGTCTGGCGCACTTCGGCCCGGCCCAACTGCACTTCCTTGGTGGTGGGCTCGAGCAGGCCGGTGAGGGCCTTCTTCACCTCGTCGGTGACCTCGTAGATGATGGTGTGCAGGCGGATATCCACCTTCTCCTGGTCGGCCACTTCCTGGGCCTTGCGCTCCGGCCGCACGTTGAAGCCGATGATGATGGCGTTGGAGGCGGTGGCCAGCAGCACGTCGGACTCGGTGACCGCGCCCACTCCGGTGTGGATGATCTTCACCTTCACCTTATCCGACGGAATCTTGGAAAGAGCGTCTGCCAGCACTTCCGCCGAGCCCTGCACGTCGGTCTTGAGGATGATGGGCAGTTCGCGAATCAGACCGGCCTTGAGATGCGCGTGGAGTTGCTCCAGGGTGACCCGCGAAGAACTGGCCAATTGCTGCTCACGCTGTTTCTGCTCACGATACAAGGCGATCTGCTTGGCCTTGATAATGTCGGTGATCACCTGGAACTGGTCGCCGGCCTGCGGGACGCTGGCCAGACCCAACACTTGCACCGGTGACGCCGGTCCCGCGGCTTCCACCGCCTGTCCGCGATCATCCATCAAGGCGCGCACTTTCGAGAACACCGGGCCGACGATGAAGGGATCGCCGACGCGCAGAGTGCCGTTCTGCACCAGTACTGTAGCTACCGGGCCGCGCCCGCGGTCCAGTTGGGCTTCCAGGACCGTGCCGTTGGCCGGACGGTCGGGATTGGCTTTAAGATCCTGCAAATCGGCCACCAGCAGAATCATCTCCAGCAGCAGGTCGAGGTTCTTGTGCTGCTTGGCGGAGACTTCCACCATCACCGTGTCGCCGCCCCAATCTTCCGGCATCAGGTTGGCGCGATCGCCGAGCTGCTTCTTGACGCGATCAGGCATGGCCTCGGGCTTGTCCACTTTGTTGATGGCCACGATGATCGGAACTTTGGCGGCGCGGGCGTGGTCAATGGCCTCCATGGTCTGGGGCATGACTCCGTCGTCGGCGGCCACGACCAGCACCACAATGTCGGTGACCTTCGCACCCCGAGCGCGCATGCGGGTGAAGGCTTCGTGGCCCGGGGTATCGATGAAGGCGATCTTGCGCCCGTTGGTGACCACTTGGTAGGCGCCGATATGCTGGGTAATCCCGCCGTGCTCTGAGGCC
>CAYPHP010000351.1:0-5056 GCA_964410045.1 uncultured Acidobacteriota bacterium
ACTTCGCTGAAGACCTGGCGCACGTAGCGGCGTCGCTCGAACGTTTCCCGAACATGACCGTGGAGATCGGAGCGCGGATCGGCGAGCTGGGACGCCAGCCTCGTGCAGCCCGCAAGTTTTTCGACAAGTATCAGGACCGCATCCTGTTCGGCACCGACGCGGTCCCCTTCGGCAAGGAAACTCCGCAGCAGATCTTCGGCGACGAACTGTACGAGATCTACTTCCGCTTCCTGGAGACGGAAGACGAGTACTTCGATTACGCTCCGGCCAAGATCCCGCCGCAAGGCCGTTGGCGCATCTATGGGCTGGGCCTGCCGGAAGGCATCCTTAGGAAAGTCTATTGGGAGAACGCGGCGCGCCTGCTCAACGTGAAGGCATGAACGACCGGTTCAGCCTGGCTGGGCGCGTAGCGCTGGTGACCGGAGGCGGTCGCGGGATCGGGCGAGCCTTGGCGCTCGGTCTTGCGGAAGCCGGCGCGGACCTCTGCGTCAGCGGGCGGGGAGGCGGCCTGGAAGAGGTGGCCGCCGAGGCCCGGCGCATGGGCCGTCGCGCCGCGGCGGTCGTCGCCGATCTAAGCGATCCGGCACAGGCCGCCGGTCTGGCACAGGAAGCTGAGCGCCTTGTGGGCCCCATCGACATCCTCGTGAACAACGCCGGACTGATCCACCGCTCGCCGGTGCTCGACTATCAGGAAGCGGATTGGGACGCGGTGATGAACCTCAACCTGAAGGCCGTGTTCCTGCTCTCACAGGCGGTGGCTCGCGGCATGCGTCAGCGCCGGCGCGGCAAGATCATCCAGATTGCCTCGCTGCTCTCGTATCAGGGCGGGCTGAACGTGACCGCGTACGCAGCGAGCAAAGGCGCGGTGGCGCAGATGACCAAGGCCATGTCCAACGAGCTGGCGCCGCACGGCGTGAACGTGAATGCCATCGTTCCCGGCTACATTGTCACCGACGGAACTGGCGCGCTGGTCCAGGACGCGGCGCGTAATCGCCAGATCACCGAGCGGATTCCGGCGGGCCGCTGGGGCCAACCTGAAGATCTGGTAGGCGCATGCGTATTTCTGGCATCCGCCGCCAGCGACTACGTCCACGGGACGCTGTTGCCCGTCGACGGCGGGTGGCTGGCGCGGTAGGGTCGTTTCCTTACTTCCGTAAATCCGCGGGAAGCTTCTCCCGAAGCGCGGACGTGCCGCCTGGCTTGGTGAGGGAAAGCGCCGCTACCCGGTTGGCGAACTCCAGACACGCCCCCAGCTCCGCGCCGCGTAGATATTTATGCAGGAATCCGGCGTCAAAGCTGTCGCCGGCGCCGACGGCGTCCACTACGTCCACCGGCACGGCGGGCCGCGTCAGCAATTCCTTGCCGCGACGGGCCACCGCGCCCGCCGAGCCGCGCTTGACCACCAGCAGCGGCACGCATTCGGAGAGTTTGTCCAAGACCTGCTCAATGGGATCGGTGTAATCGAAGATCCGATCCTTGCCCGGCTTCTGGACGCCGGCAATTCGCGTGGCCTCGAGCTCGTTGGGCAGGAAGACATCCACATGGCGCAGCGTCTCACGGACGTCTGCGCCCCAGGCGTCGTCCGGATCGTCGTTGGTATCGAGCGAAGTGCTCAGGCCCGCTTCCTTCATGCGCCGGAACAGCTCGGGGATTCGCGGGCGCAGGGCCCGATGCAGGAAGTACGACGAAAGGTGGAAGTGGCGTCCGCTGGCCAGGTACTCGAAATCCAGATCTTCCCAGGACATCTCAAACATAGCCCCGGGAAAGGTGAACATGTGGCGGCCGACGGGATGCTGCAGCACCACGGTCAGACCGGTGGCGGATCCGTGCGGGACGCGATGTACGCGGGAAACGTCGACGCCGGCCGAAGCCAGCCAGTCAATCGCGATCTGTCCCATCGGATCGTTGCCCACACGAGAGATGAATCCGACGCGGCTGCCCAAACGAGCCAGGTTGTGCGCCAGGATCGCCGAAGAGCTGCCCAAGGTCAGCGATAGGTCCTTGCACAGGACTTCGCGCTCCAGGTCCAGCTCTTCCGGAACGCCGTAGAGGATCAGGTCCAGATTCAGTTCGCCGCAGAGGGTGACGTCGAATCGCTTGCTCATCCCAGGACCACCGAGCGCGTCAGGTTCCGGGGTTGATCGGGGTTCAGGCCTTTACCGGCGCCGGTGTAATAGCCGAGCAACTGTCCGGCCGGCAGGAAGGCGGCGGGGCGCGCGTATTCCGGCGCCTTCAGCCGCAATTCCACCAGCAAGTCTGCCGACGCGCGCACCGCCTTGGCCGCCCGGTTGACCACCACCAACGTGGCTGCTCCGAGTGCTTTGATCTCGCGCAGTACTTCGCCTTCCGCGACGGCTCCCGTCTCAGAGAGGAGGAACGTCACCAGGGTCTTACGTTCCACGACGGCCTTCGGACCGTGGCGGAACTCCAGCGTATGAAACTCCTGAGCGGTTGAGCAGGACATCTCTTTCACCTTGAGCATACACTCGTTGGCGATTCCAAAGAGCGGACCCTGGCCGAGAAAGACGTAGTTCGCAAAGTGATGCTCGCGCACAAACTCCCGGATGCGCGCATGCATGGCGTCCAGAGCCGGCTGGACCTCCCCGGGGAGCCGGCGCAATGAGGCTGCAAAGTCGGGTTTATTCCCGCGCAGCGCCGCCAGAGCCTGGATGGCCAGCAGCATGGAAGTAAACGAGCGCGTCATCACGGTGCTCTGCTCATCGGCCGGACGAACCCGCACGATGTGTCGGGCCACAGCGTCCACCGGCTCACCTTCCGTGCAGGTGATTGCCAAACAGCCCAAACCGCGTTTCTTCGTCAGAAACTCTCCGGCCTGCAGAATCTCGGTGGTCCGACCGGATCGCGTGATCAACACCGGTTGGCTGCCGGGCGGCACGGCGAGATCCGGGAAGAGCATGACCTCGGAAGCCGGAACTGCGCGGGCGCGTAGACCCGTCAGATGCGTCCATGCGGCCGCGGCGGCCATCGCGATGTAATAGCTCGATCCGCAGCCGACGAACAGCCAGTCGGCGGCCTCCGGAAGCTGCCGATTCAATTGCTCGAGCGGCCCGCGGTCGAGTTCTTCCAGGCAGGACCGCCAGATCTGCGGCTGGGACAGGATCTCCTTCAGCGTTGCGCTGTCGCGGGCTTCACTTTTTTTCCGTGGCGGCATTCCTCTCCCTTAACGAGATGCTGTATCCGGCGAGCACGCGTCGCGCGACGCGGCGGTCAACGGTGTCTTCTTCTGCGGCCGCTTTCTTGCGCAAGTCTTCCACGATGCGCTTCTGTTGGCCGGCATCAGACTGGCTCAGTTCCACGCGCAGGCGTTCCTGACGCTCATCCACTTGACGATCCCACTTCTCGGCGTCGCGAACTTCCTTCGAATTCTTGAGCTGGGCCGCGCGTTGGGCGAAGTCGGCAACGTCCGTGAGGCCCCGGAAATCCACGGCGGCCGCGGCGTAGGCACGATAGAGGGCCGGAAGATCGCCGCCGGTTTGATGCAGCCGGGACAGCGTGCGGTCGAGAAGCGCATTCACCAAGTCAGGGTCCACGGCGCGGCGCCCAGTCTTCATGGCCATCAACTCCAGCCATTCTATGGCTACCGTACAGACCGGACTCGGACACCATCTGTGCGGACCATCGAAAACTTCAAAGCGGTTGGGCGACTTCTGCGCATCCAGATCGCGTTGCACCTGCTTCATCTCGGGATAGTTGAAATCCTCCGTGCCGGCGATCCCGAAGAACGGGAAGGGAAGTTTCTTTGGAGTCTTCGACTCCGGGAATCCCCCGCCTACGGCAATCAATCCGGCGGCGTCCGGCAGAGTCAAGGCGAAGACCGAGGCGACTCGGGCGCCGCCGGAAAAGCCGGTGGCGTAGATGCGCTTGGGATCGATCGACCAGCGGCGTTGCGTATCGTCCCACACGGCCTGCATGGAGTCCCGGGACACCTGCCAGGGTCCGTTGCGGGAGTTCAGTGAGCCCACCACGATGTAGCCGTATTTCTCCGCGGCTTCTTGAAAGCGCTCGACAGGCACGCGTCCGCGCGCCACCGGGTCGAAGGCGTACAGGATCGGCCACTTGCGGTCTGGGGTGTAGCGTGAAGGCAGGTAGAGAGCATAGCTTTGATCCGGCCGCGCCTCACACACCACCTTATCGACAATCTGTCCGGTCGGCGGAAGTTGGCCGTGGAGGGAGCCAAGCGCGACGAACAGAGCCGCGCCGATCGCCAGGCTACGGGCGCAGTTTCGCATTGAAGGCTTCCGACTGGCCTCGCGGAATGCTCAGGGTCTTCCACTGCTTACCGCGCAGATGCTTGGCCAAGAGCAGGATCTGCCCGGCGTGATGCGAGTGATGGGCGAGTTGGCGCAGGATCGCCTCGATGACGGTGTGCTGCTGGCCCCGAATCGTCACCTTGCGTTGGAGGTCTCCAGGGCCGAGAGGTTCAAGCGCGGCGAACAAGCATCGCCATCCCGCCTCCCAATACTCCAGGATCTGCTGTCGCGACGTGCCCGCCTCGATGACGAATTCCTGATCGCGGCGGCGGCCGGGCTTTTCCCCGTCAGTGGTCAGGAAATCGGTGAACCGGGAGTGCAGATTCCCAGCCATGTGCTTCATGATCACCGCGACGCTGTTCGATTCCTCGTCCAGGGAGTGAAACAACTCGGCGTCGCTAAGTTGAGCGATGGAACGGTCGGCCAGGTCCTTCTGCTGCCGGAACCAGCGAAGGACTTCGCTCAGGAAAATCGTCCCGGTGTCCATGAAGTCCAGTATAAGGGAGATGGAAATGACCCGGCTTCTCCTTCTGCTGATCGTATCCGCGGCGCTTCATGCCGGGGAAGTATCCCGCGAGTTTCGTCCCGAGCCCGGCGTTCGCGTGACCATCGTGACGCCGGAGCCTTCTGATCGCCGACTGCCCACCGATTTGATCCTCTATGCGCTGCCCAACGGCAACACCACCGAGTGGACCATCGGGAAGACCCGCGGCACAGGTGACGACTGGCACTTCGACATCCAGCACATCGGCGCGCAAACCCGCTGGCTGCGCGAACACACGCAC
>CAYPHP010000352.1:0-5052 GCA_964410045.1 uncultured Acidobacteriota bacterium
TGCTGATCCGCGACGGACTGGTGGCGGCCGTTGGACGCACCTCGGAGGTCCGCAAGCTGCCGGGAGCGCGCAAGGCCAAGCACGTGGACGCGACCGGGAAAGTGGTGTTGCCGGCCTTCGTGGACAGCCACACGCACTTGGTATTCGCAGCGCCGCGGCTGCGTGATTACGAAATGCGCCTCTCGGGCGCGGGCTACGAGCAGATCGCTAAGGCCGGAGGCGGGATCGTCTCCAGCGTGCGCGCCGTGCGCGCTGCCGGGCGCGACGAGTTGTTGGCGCGGACCATCTTCTTTGCTCAACAAGCGCTGTCCTACGGAACCGGAACGCTGGAAGTGAAGAGCGGCTATGGCCTGGATGCCGAGAGCGAGATCAAGCTGCTGGAAGTGATTCGGGACGCCAGCGTGTTCACGCGCGCCGAGTTCGCTGGCACGTTTCTGGGAGCACATATAGTGCCGCCGGAGTACAAGGATCGCCGCGCTGCCTACGTCCGTCTGCTCACGCGCGAGTTGATCCCGCAAGTGGCGCGTCAAGGCTTGGCCGAGTTTTGCGACGTGTTTTGCGACCGCGGCGCATTCACGCTTCAGGAAACTGCAACGATCATGCGAGCGGCAAGGCGACACCACCTGAAGCTCAAGGTGCATGCCGAACAGCTCAGCCGGACGGGCGCCACCGCGTTGGCCGCGCGGATGGGCGCGGCCAGCGCCGACCACTGCGATCACGTGACCAATGCGGACATCGCCCGCCTGTCGCAGGCACGCACAATTGCCACGCTGCTCCCGGGTGCGTGTTTCCACTTGGGTCTGCGCGAGTATCCGCGAGCACGCCGCTTGATTGACGGCGGCGCAGCCGTGGCTCTGGCCACGGACTTCAATCCCGGCACCAGTCCCACGCTGAACATGCAAATGATCCTCTCGTTGGCCTGCACCCAAATGCGCATGTCGCCCGCTGAAGCGATCGCGGCCGCCACGTTCAACGCCGCCCACGCTCTGGGCCGGGCCGGACGATTGGGGTCGCTCGAGCCCGGCAAGCAAGGCGACGTCGCCATCCTGGACTGCGAGGACTATCGCGAAATCCCGTATTATTTTGGGATGAACCACTGCTGGATGACGATCAAGCGGGGACGCATCGCCTACTGGAGAGAAAAGCTGTGACCTTCCTCCGATTCTTGCTCTGTGTTCTCTGTGCCTCTGTGGCTCACGCCGCCGACCGTTTCGACCCGGTTCGCGAGTTCATTCGCAAAAATCTCACGGAGGTTCCCTCCATCGCCGTGGCGGTGGCCGTGGACGGCAAGATTGTTTGGGAAGAAGGCTTCGGATGGGCCGACCGCGAGAATCGCATCGCCGCCACTGAGCACACCATGTATTCGCTGGCGTCCATTTCCAAACCCATCACTGCCACCGGGCTGATGATCCTGAAGGAGCGTGGCAGGATCAATTTGGACAAGCCGATCAACGATTACCTGGGCGAGGCCAAGTTGAACGCACGCGTCGGCCGCAGCGACGACGCCACCGTGCGCCGCGTCGCCAATCACACTTCGGGACTGCCGCTGCACTACCAGTTCTTCTTTGTAGACGAGCCGGTCCGGCCGCCCACGCGCGACGAGACCATCCGCCGCTACGGCAACCTGGTGACGGCGCCGGGCGAGCGATACGAATACTCAAATCTCGGTTACGGCATTTTGGATCACGTCATAACTCGCGTCGCAGGCAAGGACTACGCGGACTTCATGCGCGAGGAGGTCTTCCTCCCGCTGGGGCTCACGCGCACGTCCGTGCACATCGGTCCCGGCCTGGAGAAGCACGCGGCCACCCGATACGGAACCGATGGCCTTCCGCTGCCCTTCTATGACTTCGATCATCCCGGTGCGTCCGCCATCTACGCCAGCGCCCATGATCTGGTGCGATTCGGAATGTTCCATTTGAAAGCACATTTGCCGGATCAGAAAGCCATCCTGACCGACGCGGCCATCGATGAAATGCAGCAACTCACCGCCAAGTCCGGCGCAACGTCAGGTTATGGAATCGGCTGGGGTGTTGATGAGAGGTCGGGGTACCGGTTTGTCAGCCATACCGGCGGGATGATGGGCGTGACTACGGTCTTACGGCTGGTGCCGTCGGAGAAACTAGCGATCGTGGCCCTGTGCAACGCCCGGGCGGCCTTGTGCGGCCAGGCGACCAACCGGATCACCGCGGTGTTGCTGCCCAAGACTGCTGATTCACAGTCACCCGCGCCTGCGGCCGAGCCCTCTGCCTTTCAGCCCTCGCCCGAGTTGATCGGAACTTGGAAAGGCTCCATCCACACCTGGAAAGGCGAGCGTCCGATGACGCTCTGGATTCTGCCCTCCGGCGACGTACACGCCCGCCTGGACGGTCAGCTCCGGATGCTTTGGAACCTGGTCAGTTTCCGCGAGGAACGTCTCGCAGGGAGGATGCTGGGCGACTTGGGCACTCTGGACGCAGCCCGCCTGCCGTACTTTCTGAATTTCAATCTGAAGCTGCGCGGCAGGGTGCTGAACGGGCCGGTCACCGCGCAGTCTCAACCCGGGCGCCGCAGCAGCAACGCCCTGACTTCTTTCGTCGAGCTGAAAAAGGAATGAGGAACGCCGCATGAGCGCTTGGGTCGAATGTGTGCCGAATTTTAGCGAAGGCCGCGACGCGTCCAAAGTGGACGCGATTGTCGCAGCCATAACCGGCGTCACCGGCGTAGTGCTGCTGGACCGTGAGATGGACGCCGACCACAACCGCTCGGTCATCACCTTCGTAGCGCCCAAGGACGCGGTGGGGGAAGCGGCGTTCCGTGGCGTCGCCAAAGCCGTCGAGTTGATTGACCTGAACGCGCACAAGGGCGAGCATCCCCGCATCGGCGCGGCCGACGTGGTCCCCTTCATCCCGCTCGAAGGCGCCACTCTGGACGACTGCGTGGCGATCGCGCGGCAAGTGGGCGAGCGCCTGTGGAAACAGCTCGCCCTCCCGGTGTACCTGTACGAAGCGGCGGCCGCGCGTCCGGAGCGCAAGAACCTGGAACACATCCGCAAAGGCCAATACGAGGGTCTTCGCGAGGAAGTGGGAACCAACCCGGAACGCTGGCCGGACTTTGGCGACGCCCGCCTCCATCCCACGGCCGGCGCGACCGTGGTGGGCGCGCGCAAGTTCCTGATCGCCTATAACGTCAACCTGGACACTTCAGACGTGGGCATCGCCAAGCAAATCGCCAAGAAGATCCGCGCGTCGAGCGGTGGAATGCCCTGCGTAAAGGCCATGGGTGTGGAGTTGAAGGCCCGCGGTGTCGCGCAGGTGTCCATGAACCTCACCGACTTCGAGACCACCTCCGTAGCTGCTGCGTTCGAGGCGGTGCGCCAGGAAGCGGCGGCGCTCGGCGCGGCGGTCACCGGAAGCGAGATCGTCGGGCTGATTCCCAAGCGCGCGTTGGAAGACACCGCGGCGGCGTATCTGAAGGTCGAGAACTTCTCACCGCAAATGATCCTGGAGAACCGCCTGGCGAGTCAGGCGCGGCCTTCCGGACTCAACCAATTCGTGGCCGCGGTGGCTGCGGCGACCCCGGCTCCCGGTGGAGGCAGTGTGGCCGCTGCGGCAGGCGCGCTGGCCGCGGCGCTTGGACGCATGGTCGCGGCCATGACGCGGACCAAGAAGGCCTACGCGCAGCACGAAAAGAAACTCACCGCCGCGCTGGCACTACTGGAGAAAGACGGCGCCGCGATGGAGGCCGCGGTGGAGCACGATGCCGCCAGCTACAACGCGGTCAGCGCCGCCTACAAGCTGCCCAAGGACTCACCCGATCGCACTGCTGCGGTGCATACGGCCCTGCGACATGCGACCGAGGTCCCGCTTGAGGTTGCCGAGCGTGCCGCACGCATCGCGGCGATCATTCAAGAACTCGAACCCATCACCAGCCCGGCGATGGCCAGCGACCTGGTGGTAGCGCGCCTGATGGCCACCGCGGCCCTGGAGGGCGCGGTAGCCAACGTGGAAATCAACTTGGACTCCCTCACCGACGAGAAGTTTGTCCAGCAAGTGCGCAAGCGCGTCCGGGAATTGGAAGGCTAGGGCCTAGCTGTACGGGCATGTGGTGCGATCCTCCTCACCACACTCTCACGGGCAGGTTTCGGTTGGCCAAAATCAGTATGCCAACGGTGACCACGACCCCGAGTACCACCGCACCCGCGATCTTCCAACCCTTGGCCGACCGCGGGGGTTTGACCTTGCCAATCGAACGTACGTCTTGATAGGACAACTGCTGGTCTCCCGCGTCGCTGCGCAGCGTGAAACTCTCCTCGGAGCAGGGACCAATTCGGCCGCGCGTCTCGTGGCCTGATTTCAAGCGCACCAACACAATTTGATCTCTCGCCCTGTGGGCTTGTTTCTCAATCTTCTGGGTATGGTCCGCAAGACCGGAACTGGGAAAGTGAAGAATCGCAATCAAAGCTAACGCCAGCAATTGACGAAGCATCGTCGTATTTCCTCCGGCCGCGATTCTGGCGGCGTGCCGCGATACGAAGCAATGCTCCGGACCTTAGATCTGGGACACGCGTAAACTCACTGAAGTTCAAAGAGTTGCGATTCGGAATACAATCACCTACACTGGCCCAGGAGGGGGGCACCTGCATGCCGCGGATTTACCGCTTCGCCAGCTTCGAGTTGGACGTGCGGGCTGGAGAGTTACGTAAAAACGGAGTCAAGATCGACCTTCAGGACCAGCCCATGCACGTGCTGCAGATGCTCCTGGAGCGGCGCGGCGACATCGTCACGCGCAGCGAACTGCAGGAAAAGCTGTGGCCGGACGTGAACGTAGACGCCGAGCGAGGGTTGAACGCCGCGGTGACCCGGCTGCGCGCGGTGCTCAACGATTCCGCGGAGAATCCCCGGTTTGTGCAAACTCTGCCGCGAAGAGGTTACCGCCTCCTGGTCACGGCGGTAGAGGAACCGCCGCATCCAGTAGAACCGCCTGCCCCTCCACCGGAACCGGTCGTGAACAGCGAATCGCTCCTGGTGAGACCCGCCGGTCCCACGATCCCGGCCTTGCCGCCGCTTTGGG